>JABDFM010000016.1 GCA_013286565.1 Bacteroidota bacterium | reverse complement strand
TAATTGTAGAATTACTGGACGAAAACGATCAGCATGTAGAACCAAATACGCCTGGTGAAGTCACTATCACCACACTTGGCGTTGAGGGAATGCCATTGCTTCGCTATAAAACAGGTGATATCTGTATGTATTTTGACGAGCCCTGCGCCTGCGGCAGAACAAGCCTACGACTGTCGCCCATCATGGGCCGCAAAAAACAGATGATCAAATTCAAAGGTACTACGCTATATCCACCCGCCTTATTCGACCTACTGAATGAACGCGAGGAAATACTGGATTTTGTGGTAGAAGTTTACTCCAACGAGATCGGTCTCGACCAGGTGCTGCTTTACCTGCTCCCGATAGAAAACAGCGAAGAGTGCGACCACCGCATACGCGCTTATTTACAGGCAAGGTTACGGGTAAGCCCTCATATTAAATATGTTACTGCCGAAGAGATACAAAAAATGCAGTTCAGCGAAGCCAGCCGCAAAGCGATCAAGTTTATTGATAAGAGAAGAGGGCATGAAAATGCGGAAGTCGGAATGCCAAGTGCGGAATGATAGAATTATTAGCTTCAAACTAAAAACTTCCGCAATCGACATTTCGCGTTCCGCAATAACTACTAATTTCCTACTTTAGCCAATTATTACTCAACCCAATAAAATAAATATTTTTTGCCCATGATACTTGTTGGACAAAGTGCGCTTTCCTTAGATGATTTTGACGAACTGATATTTAAACATAAGGAAGTTGCTTTAGATCAAACTGCTTTAGCCAAGGTTAACATCAATTTCGAATTCTTAAAAAAATTCTCCTCGCATAAACTGATCTATGGTATCAACACCGGTTTTGGGCCGATGGCACAATACAAGGTAAACGAAGAAAATATTTTACAGCTTCAATATAACCTGATACGCAGTCACTCCTCAGGCAGCGGTAAACTGATGCCAGCCCAATTATCAAAAGCATTAATGATAGCCCGCCTTAACAGTTTTATGCAAGCTTATTCTGGTGTGCATACTGATGTTGTTGAGTTGTTAAAGGCGATGATCAATAATGACATCTGTCCTTGCATTTATGAGCATGGCGGTGTAGGCGCCAGCGGCGATTTGGTACAATTAGCGCATCTGGGCCTGGTATTGATAGGCGAAGGCGAAGTGATCTTTGAGGATAATGTATATCCAACCATTGAAATATTTAATAAGTTCAACATAAAACCGCTTGCTATTCACATCCGTGAGGGTTTGGCGATATTAAACGGCACTTCGGCCATGACAGGTATCGGGATGATCAATATCATCCAGGCAAGGAAACTGTTGAGCTGGTCGGTTTTGTTTTCGGCGATGATCAATGAAATTGTTGAAGCATTTGATGACCATTATTCGCGCGAATTGAATATCGTGAAGCATCACAAGGGCCAAAACAAGATCGCTGCCATTATGCGGGATATTTTGAAGGACAGCAAAATGATCCGCGACAGGTCGGAACATTTATACAATCCTGATAATTTGGACCAGGAGGTTTTTGAAGATAAGGTGCAGGAATATTACTCCCTGCGTTGTGTCACCCAAATCTTGGGGCCTATTTATGATACCATCAGCCAGGCCGAAAATGTACTGGTAAATGAGCTCAATTCGGTAAATGATAACCCGGTGATCGATCACGAGAATCATAATATTTTTCACGGCGGCAATTTTCATGGCGATTATGTTTCACTGGAAATGGATAAACTAAAAATTGCCATCACCAAGCTGTCCATGACTGCTGAAAGGCAATTGAACTACTTATTAAACAACAAACTGAACCAAAAACTCCCTCCATTTGTAAACCTTGGCGTGTTGGGACTTAACTTTGGTATGCAGGGCATGCAGTTCACCGCTACTTCCACTGTAGCCGAAAACCAAACCCTATCGTTCCCAATGTATGTGCACAGTATCCCGAACAATAATGACAACCAGGATATTGTAAGCATGGGTTGCAATGCCGCGCTGATGACCAAAAGGGTGATCGATAATTCGTTTGAGGTATTAGCTATCCATTTAATGACTATCCTGCAGGCCATTGATTACCTCGAATGCCAGGACAGATTGTCAAGCATTTCAAAGACGGTATATGATAAGGTAAGGGAAATATTCCCGAAATTTATTGAGGATCAGCCTAAATATAAAGAGATGGCCCTGGTTAAAGAATATCTCGCAAGTTCAGATCATCTAAACATTTTTGCAAAATGAAATGCGCGTTAGTTACCGGCGGCTCAAGGGGCATAGGCAGGGCGATCTGCATCAAACTGGCTGCTTTGGGATATTACGTGCTGGTCAATTATAAAAGTAACCAGGAAGAAGCTGACAATACACTTTCCCAAATAAAACAAGCTGGAAGCAGTGGCGAACTGTTACAATTCGACGTGGCTGATAAAATCCAGATACAAGAGGTTTTGGGTGGCTGGATATCAGCCCACGAAGAAAAACACATTGAAATATTGATCAACAATGCCGGCATCCGCGATGACAGCCTGATGGCCTGGATGGCGGAGGAGCAATGGGATAATGTGCTAAAAACCAATCTCGACAGCTTTTTTTATGTTACCCGCTTGGTTTTAAGCAGCATGTTAGAGCGCAAGTACGGGCGCATCATAAACGTCGTTTCCTTATCAGGATTAAAGGGATTGGCCGGGCAAACCAATTATTCAGCTGCAAAGGCAGGGGTAATTGGTGCAACCAAAGCGTTGGCGCAGGAAGTGGGCAGACAGGGTATCACTGTTAATGCATTAGCACCAGGTTTTATCAAAACCGACATGACTGCTGAACTGGACGAAAAAGAATTAAAAGCTATGATCCCGGTGAAACGTTTCGGCTTGCCCGAAGAAGTGGCCCATGCCGCGGCTTTCCTGGCATCTCCGGAAGCAGCATATATTACCGGGCAGGTTTTATCCATTAACGGCGGCTTATATTCCTGAAAAATGAATTTGCCGGTAGAAGACATTATCCCGTTAATACCTCAAAAGCCGCCATTTGTAATGGTTAGCCAATTGCTTTATTCGGACGAAACGATCACCCGCAGTAGTTTTCATATCCTTGCTGATAACGTATTCGTTAAAAATGACGTATTCCAGGAAGCGGGCTTGTTAGAGAACATTGCCCAAACCGCCGCTTTAAGGAATGGATACCAGGCAGAAGCAGAAAACAAACCGGTGGCTATCGGTTATATCGGTGCGGTAAAAGATTTCGAGGTGCTCGGCTTACCAAAAGTGGGTGATGAATTGATCACCGAGATTACCATCGGAAACCAAATACTGGATGTTACCGTAATTTTGGGAAAGGTATGGCATAACGACAATTTATTGGCCCAATGCGAAATGAAGTTGTTTATCAGTAAATAACAGGAGGATTGCGAGATGAATGAACCGGATGTTTTTGTAGTTGCTGATAACGTACTGTCCCCTCTCGGTAAAACCACTGCGGAAAACTTTTCGAAGCTAAAACAAAATATATCTGGTGTAAAGCAGCAGCAGGATAAAGCTATTTCGCCCCAACCTTTTTATGCTTCGCTTTTTGATAAGGGTGCAGCTTTTATTGATATCGATCAGCATAAATACACCAAATTTGAGCAATTACTGATCGCTTCTATCAGCGATGCTTTACAGAATGGCGATGTCAACGCAAAAGACAAAAAAACAGTTCTCATTATTTCTTCTACTAAAGGAAATATCAGCCTTCTGGAAACAGAAAAGAATAATCACGATTTACAAAAAAGAATCGCGCTTTCCACTTCGTCCAAATTGGTTGCTGAATATTTTGGATTTGTTAATCAACCAATCATTATTTCAAACGCTTGTATTTCGGGTGTTTTGGGTATCATCACTGGGATGCGGCTTTTAAGATCAGAACAATATGAAACCGCAGTAATTGCCGGGGCCGATGTGATCTCCTCGTTCATCTTATCGGGGTTTCAATCCTTCCAGGCGCTTAGTCCGCAGGGTTGTAAGCCATTTGATCAGTCGCACGATGGGCTGAATTTAGGCGAAGGTGCAGGTACGATTATCCTGTCGACCAATAAAAAATACGCTGAAAATATAAAGGTAAAAGGCGGTTCGGTAAGCAATGACGCCAACCATATTTCGGGCCCGTCGCGCACCGGTGCGGAACTGGCTTACGCCATTAAACAATCGCTACAGGATGCCGCGCTTTCGCCGGGAGATATTGATTTCATTTCGGCCCATGGCACAGCCACCGTTTATAATGATGAAATGGAAGCGAAGGCGATTGGTTTATGCGGCCTGCAATCTGTTCCACTAAATAGCTTAAAAGGTTATTATGGGCATACCTTAGGGGCGGCGGGATTGATTGAATCAATTATCTCTGTTCAATCCTTAAAGGCGGGTTTGGTTTTACCTACGATGGGTTTTAAAGAGATCGCCGCAAACTGCCCGGTAAATGTGACTGCTTCTCTAATGCCTGTTAAAGCAAACCATTTTCTAAAAACAGCTTCGGGTTTTGGCGGTTGTAATGCAGCGGTGGTTTTTGGCAAATAATAAATTATTTTTGAGGGGATAGTAATAGATAGAAAGACAAACGTTGCTTACAGAAAATTATATAACGGCCAGTTGCTCGATAAGTGATGGGATTGTTTTTAAAGATAGCCAACAGCTGTTTGAAAACAAAAGCGCCGAACTATCGGCTTTTTTGCTTTCCGTTTATCAGCATTTCCAGTTGAATTATCCCAAATTTTATAAGATGGATAATTTAAGCAAGCTGGGCTGGCTGGCTGCTGGGGTATTGCTGAAAGATGGTTTTAATAAGGATAATTATCAACCTGAAGAAATAGGGATAGTTTTAGCTAACGCGAATTCGAGCCTGGATGATGATCTGAAATATTTAGAAACGGTAAAGGATGGCCCGAGCCCCTCTTTGTTTGTTTATACTTTGCCAAATATTGTGATCGGGGAGATCAGTATCCGGAATAAATTTAAAGGGGAACATGCGTTTTTTATCCAAGATGCTTTTGATGCGGCTTTTATTGAAAAACAGGTCAGTTATCTTTTAGATAAAGATATTTTGCGGGCATGTATTTGTGGCTGGGTTGATGTTTTGGAACAGGATTATAAAGCAGTTCTGTTTTTAGTTGAAAAGAAAAAGAGCGAAAATGCAGTCCTGTTTTCCGCAGAAAATATGGATGCCATTTATAAAAAAATATGAGTTCATCAGTATATATAGCAGGGGTAGGCGTGATCTCGGCGATCGGCAATAATGTGGCCGAACACCTGGCTGCCTTTGAGCGCGAGGAGGCTGGCATGGGCGACATCACCCTGTTCAATAGCATACACTCGGGTAAACTGCCTGTTGCGGAAGTGAAATTGGATAACAATGCACTGGCGGCAATGACAGGCATGCCTCAGGCGACAAGTCGCACTGCCCTGCTAAGCCTGGTTGCTGCCAAAGAAGCATTAATCGATGCTGCCATCCCTGGTTTTGAATCATTACGCACGGGTTTTGTTTCGGCAAATAGTGTGGGTGGAATGGATAAAAGCGAAGATTTTTTTGTTGAATTCCTGGCTGACAACAACAAAGGTAAATTACGGAATATATTCGACCATGAGTGCGGCAGCAAAACCGAGATCGTAGCGGATCAACTGGGCATCACCGATTATATGACCACCATCAGCACGGCCTGTTCATCCTCTGCAAACGCCATTTTTTACGCGGCGCGATTGATAAAAAACGATATAGTGGATGTTGTTATCGCAGGCGGCGTGGATGCCCTGACCAAATTCACCCTCAATGGTTTTAATACCCTGATGATACTGGATACGGCCTTTTGCAAGCCTTTTGATGAACATCGTGAGGGTCTAAATTTGGGTGAAGGTGCTGGTTACCTCGTATTGGTTTCTGATAAAGTGGCAAAAACATTAAGCAAATCGCCTTATTGCAAACTAAGCGGTTACAATAACAGTAACGATGCATATCATCAAACCGCATCCTCACCTGATGGTACAGGTTCTTACTTGGCGATGAAGGGCGCATTGGAAAAAAGCGGATTGCAGCCATCTGACATTGATTATATTAATCTCCATGGTACCGGCACACCCAATAATGACAGTGCCGAAGGAACCGCGATAAAACGACTTTTTGACCCGGAATATCCCCCTATGAGCTCAACAAAATCCTATACGGGCCATACTTTGGGCGCAAGCGGTGGGATCGAAGCGGTGTTTTCTGTATTGGCTATTAAACACCGTATCATTTATCCAAATCTGCGGTTTGAAACACCGATGACCGATCTCGGGTTATTGCCAGAGAAACGATTTTTGACCGATCAGGATATCAAACACGTCATGTCAAACTCATTCGGTTTTGGCGGTAATTGTACATCATTAATATTTTCGGCGATCTGACATGAAGATATATATCCGCTCATCCTCCTGTATATCGCCGCAAAAAACATTCGGTAATGAAGATTTTTTGACCGATGTAGTTGAATATAACGGCACCCGTTTAAAAGCCATCGAACCCGATTATAAAGATTTTATCGACCCAAAACAGATCCGCCGGATGAGCCATATTATTAAAATGGGCGTGGCTGCCGCGAAGGATTGCTTAAACCAGGCTAACATAGAGATGCCCGGTGCAATTATCACCGGAACCGCCCTGGGCTGCCTGGAAGATACGGTTACCTTTTTAACGCGGGTAGTGGAGCTAAAGGAGGAAATGCTGCCTCCAACGGCTTTTATACAATCAACCCATAATACGGTATCAGCGCAAATTGCTTTGATGCTCCAATGCCATCAATACAATAACACATTTGTGCATAAAGGCATTTCTTTTGAAAGTGCGTTGCTGGATGCAATCATGCTTTTCAAAGAAAATGAGGCGGACAATATTTTGGTTGGTGGAACAGAAGAAATGGTGGACGCCAGTTTTAAAGTGCTAACCCGTCTGGGCTTATACAGGCGCTGGCCTGTTTCAAGCCTGGCGCTTCTATCACCGAAGGCCAATGGAACCATGGGCGGCGAAGGTGCGGTCTTTTTCCTGCTGACCGCTCAATCGTCAGCCAATAGCTTAGCCGAACTCACCGCCATTAAAACGCTTTACAAGCCAAAAGACATACAAGAAAGTATTGTATCCTTTTTGCAAAAAAACTCCATGAAAATTGATGATATCGACCTAATGATCACTGGTAAAAATGGTGATCTGAGGAATGATAGGGTCTATAACCAATTAGGCACTTCCGCATTTAAAAATACCGCTTTAGCTAATTATAAACACCTTTGCGGCGAGTATCCAACCTCATCATCATTTGCGTTGTGGCTGGCGGCTAATATTATTAAAAAGGGTGTAATACCGGAGATTGTTATTGACAAGCATATAAAAGGTTCAGCACCTAAAAAAATATTGATCTACAATCATTATCAAAACAAGTATCATTCATTGATGCTGGTTTCTGCTATCTAAATCAACGCTATGCCCGCTGCAAATAACGACCTATTAAGAATTGATGCCATAACTCATGAGGATGGGGTGATCAGCGCAACTATCAGCATTAACCCAAATAGTGAAATTTTAAAAGGGCATTTTCCCGGACAACCGATAGTGCCCGGCGCTTGCATGCTGCAAATTATAAAAGAGATTTTGGAAGGCGCCCTTAACACTTCTATCCGACTGAAGAAAGCGGATCACCTCAAATTTTTGAGTATGATCAACCCTGAAAATACACGATCCGTATTGCTGGAAGTATCCTATAAATTTGCTGGTGAAAATACCATTAATGTTACCGGTAAATTAGTGAATGGGGAGGTAGTTTGCTTTAAACTACAGGGGAGCTTTGTAACAGTACCTCTTAACTGACGAACTCATTGATCTTTTTCACCAGCATATTAATGTCGAATGGTTTTGTTACAAAAGCATCAAAACCGAAATTCCCATGTGATATTGCCAATTCGGGGTATGCCGAGATCAGGATTACCGGTATGTGACAGGTGTCTTTGTCTTTTTTAATGGCCAGGCAAATCTTCCCTCCGTTGGTACCCGATAATAGATAATCGGTTATCACCAGGTCGGGCTTAAACTCTCCAACCAATTCAAGTATATCATCTGTTCTATCTACAGCTTTTACAGTAAAATCATTTGACACAAGTATGGTTTCTAATACTTGCAGAATATCTTCATCATCTTCAATTATTAATATACGCTTTGTCATATTTTTCGTGATAGGTAATAAAACCTGAAACCAATAAGCAAACAAAATGTTTTTAGAAAATTACTTAAAGAAAAAAGGTGAACACATATTAGCTTATTTTGCCTGTAAACTGACTCAAGAGCCAGTGTGGAATAGTATTTTAGAAATATACCTCTGCTGATCAGGGGTTCATATTCCCTATAACATTTTTAAGTTTATGAAAGGAATTATAAGGGCCAACACTGGCAGCATAGTTAACTAACCATGCGGGCAATATACCACCGGGGTTAGTGCTGAATGTATATTGAACCTTTAATTGCTTATCAGGCAATATATTTACAACCCATGTTGCAAGCGAATAGGGCACTCTCACCAGGCTGGGCTTATCGGGCAATATGCCGGGAATACTTTTAGCCTGTATGTGCAGTATTTTATTGATGGTGTCCTTTCTGAAACTTAACTGTATAACCAGGTCACGATTACTTAAAGGCCAGGGGAGGGAAATTTCAGAATAATAAGTTATGGTGTCTTTATTTTTTCTGCTGATGAGGTATGCTCTTTTAGTTCCAAAACTCCAATCTTTTTGATGGCTCACATTTTGCAGTATGCCAATTAGCTGGTCGGCCGAGCCTTTTAGCTCGAAATTAGCTTTTACCTCTTTAAATTTTTCATTATCTAAACGCCGGGTATAAACCTTTATACCATCCTCATCTTTTACCAATTGCCATTTTTCCTGCGCCTGGCTTAAAAACGATAAGTTTACTAAAATAATTAATAGGGGAAATGCTTTAATCATCTTAGTTATTTTGAAAAGGACCGGGGAATAAACTCAAAGTTTGATACAAAGAAATTGTTAGTCAATAACTCTCCATTTTAAGATTTATTGTAAAATTTATCCTTGTAACACTTTATTTACAGTGCACTATTTACCCGGCACCTGCCTGATAAGCCATCCCGCCAGATCATTGGCTGCTTTGTCATTTTCAAAGTCGCTGGTTAGTCTGCCGTTGGTATATTCATTATAAAGCCAGGGATCACCAACTGCTATTACAGTGCCTTTTCCGTAATGGGCAATTGCTATAATAACGGCATCGCCATCTTTAAGCGCGGCATAAGCCGGGGAATGAAGCGTGAGCGAACAAATATCCTTCATAAATATCTTCTTCGCGGTTTTTAATACCGGGTTATCCCCGTTAATGGTAAAGGCCCCTTCCCGGAAATGCCGGTCGTCCTTTACGTGGTTTCGCAGATCATCGTTAAAATGGATGCCGAATTTTTCAGAAAGGGTATTAAAATGTTTTAGCTCTACATTGGCGCTATCATTCGCCATCAGCAGCAGCACCCCGCCATGCTTTACCCAATCAGCTATCACTTTTACATCATGCGGGAAAATGTATTTGGGATCAGGGCTTTCCTTTTTCGTATCTGGATCAACAATAATATAAATATCAGCCTTGCTTAAATTAGTGGGACTTGGAGCTTCATAGAGCGTATTGATCACCGCCCCGTTGCTCTTGAAAGCATCACCAAAAATGGAGAAACCATTGTTATCCTTTTCTTCCCATTTGTAATGATAGGATATCATTTTACCCGAGGCATCTTTCATGTGTTCATCATTAAACCAGGAATCAAGCAGTACGCGTTTTTGCTGCGCATAGCAAGTGCAGGATACCGTTAATAACAATATAAACAAAAATCCATTGTATGTTTTATTCATGGTTTTAGTAGGTTATAAATAAAATCTATAGTATTTTATCTTAATTATAAATAAAATCGATATCAAGACTTCCCGTTTAACAGAGGTTTTAGGCAACAGATAAGCAATTTATTCAAAGATTGTTGATTTTTACTTATTTTGAGCAGATTTTTATATGAAACGATACTGGTACCTGTTAGTTTTAATTTCCGCGGTCTTTACTTCATGCGATCACTTCCATACTAAAACGGGTATGGGGTTCAGTGCTGTAAAAGGAATCAGGTTTAATGAGGTGAGCAGGATCTTTAATACCGGGCTAACCTTTGATAAACAAGGCTATCAGTTGGAACCATCCTGGAAATTATATTTTATATCCGATGATTCGGTAATGGTATTTAGCCCGAAAATGAAAAAATTCTATGGCTTTCATGTTTACTTTGATCACGACTCTGTTTTTAACATGGTTGATACCTGGTTTATGCTAAAGAAATTGAATGCTGACAGCATGGTGTTGAGATCATTGAGAGTAGCTGACAAAAAAGCCAAATTGGACGATGAAGGTTCAAATGTTTATATGACTTTCTATACCGATCGGTATATTGATAATAACCGAGTCCAAAACATACAGAAAATGGGATTACCCAGTGTTAAGGATACCATGTTTATAAGAGATCGGTCGAAACTGGCAAACAGTAAGCTTGACAGTGCGTTCTCGGCCAGGGAGCCTGTTGTGCTGGAAAGTACCAGCGACCTGGTAAAAGTTGAAAAGGTGAAAAGTGTATCCACTCCGTGGAATAAGCTCGACCCATCAGTAGATTATCTTTACCCGGAGTATAATATCACCATTCATAAAGCCTACGAAGACTTTGGCTATATCTTTACCGCATTTGTTGATGATAAGGGCCAAATACATTATCATGAATCGATGATTCCTTATTCGCACGAGTTTCAATCAACATATGAGCATGTAATCAAGGGCATTATTGACGGCTATCTGAAACTTTATGTGAAAGTTACTCCCGGCAATACATTGGGCATCGCCCACACCTGCTCTATCCTGATAAACCTGACCGGTAAAAAAGATTGACCTGCCAGTATTTGCTATATCAAGCGAAAGAGGTTTAATTCTGAGTCTCATTTGCCGACAGTTTTCTTAAGGGCAGCTCTCTTTGTCGCATGAGCTTCTGCAGCACTCCTACAGTTATAGGTTTTAATATAAATGCCTTTACACAAGGATATTGGCGGGCGCGTTCCACATCCTCCGGGTATTGTGAAGCCGAAAGGATATAAACTTTTAAAGGTTTAGCGAGCGAAGGGTTCAACCGTTGCACTTTATCCAGAAAATCCCAGCTATCAAATCCATTCATATAAATATCCAGTAAAATTATATCAGGCAATTCATTTCTATCAAACCTGTTTTTTGATAGCAGGTTAAGAACCTCGTTTCCTGTATCCGTGCATTTTACTTCGAATGAAGAACCAAAGCGGGATAATATTTTTTTTAAGATGAATTGGTCTAACTGGCGGTCGTCGATGTAAGTAAGTTTGTTCATAGCTTTAAGTATTTATGTCAACCAAAAATACAGGCCAAAATGCACTTACGATGTAGTGTTTTTACGGGATTTTCTGCGTAGTAGTACGGATTTGCCCGAATGGGTTTTCCGCAATTTATTGTGGGTGACTCCCGATATGGGGTTATAAGGCAAATTTAACCGCCAGGTAAACGCCGGCCAGTATGATGCAGGACGAGGCAATGTATTTCACACTATTGCTCAGCACCGATGAAGGCATCAATATCAATATCAGGCCCAATACACACATCAATACCCCTGCTATTGCCAAAATGATTTTAGGCAAACGTTCGCGGCCTAAATATCTCTTCGATATTTTATTATCCAGCTGATGTTTGGATAAAAGCACGTCAAATTCTTCCAGCAATTCAGTTCGAGAAAAAACGGTATGCTTGTCCGTTTTTATAAACGGCTTTATATCATTTAATATCTCTTTTTTATTCCGGATGTTTTTAATAACGGAAGATTCTTTACTTAAAATGCTTTTCATTTTGGGCGCTAAATCAAATGAACTTTTCTTGAATGCTTTTACGGTTTGCAGGCATCAAGGTTGCATTAAATAGGTTTAATTGATATAGAACCAGCCGGGTAATCAGGGTTCCTTTTCCATCAATAAATAACCCCATGCTGTCCACCCCGGTTAGAAGCCAGCCAGCTATAAAGGATTGGATTCACTAAGCAAAATACCCGTGTTTAGTCCGAAGTGCCTCGCGAATGGCATTCCATTTTTTAAATGTGGAACACTGCGGAACGGCACAATAATTAAGTTTGAGAGATTGTATAGATGTTTGATGTTTTCGAATTACGAGGGACTATTAAAAGCCTCCAGTGCTTTATGGATCCTTTTTATGGTTCCATCTTTTCCTAATAAAACAGCAATATCAAAAACGTGCGGACCAAATTTGCCGCCCACCAGCATAATGCGGAAAGGCAGCATCAGCTCACCCGCTTTGATGCCTTTTTCTTCGGCCAGGGCTTTGAATTGTGTTTCCATCTCGGCTGCCTCAATGGATGGATCGCTATCATTCAGCATAACAATGAAAGACTGGAAGAATTCCGTCTTGGCATCGGTCCACTTGGGTTTAACAGCGTCGAGGTCGTATTCTTTGGGTTGCTCAAAAAAGTAGCTCGCTTCCTTCCAAAAACTTGTAACAAAATTTAAACGATCCTTAACAAGAGCCAAGACCTGCTTTATATATTCTTTTTCGGCTTGAACTCCATTTTCATTCAATAATTCTTCTACATCTGGTAGTAGTTTATCAATTGCAGTAAGTTTTATCCATTCAGCATTAAACCATTTAGCCTTTTCATAATCGAACTTTGCACCAGATTTATTAACTCGTTCTATAGAAAATTTGTCAATTAAATCCGGAAGCGAGAATAATTCTCGATCTGTTCCATCGTTCCAGCCAAGCATAGCAAGCATATTAATAAATGCTACGGGCAAAAATCCTTTTTCACGGAAACCGGGAGTTAGCTCACCTGTTTTTTCGTCAAACCAGTTCATCGCATATACTGGGAAACCAAGCCGTGCGCCATCGCGCTTGCTTAATTTTCCGTGGCCGTCGGGTTTTAATATCAGGGGCAAATGTGCCCATTGCGGCATATTAGCTTTCCAACCCAGGTATTCCCATAGTAACAAGTGCACCGGTGCTGATGGCAGCCATTCCTCGCCCCTAAAAGCATGGGTGATCTTCATCAGGTAATCATCCACCACTACAGCCAGGTGATAGGTAGGCATTCCGTCGGCTTTCAGTAATACCTTGTCGTCGCTTTGGCCGGTCTCAAAACTTACATTGCCGCGTATCATATCGGTAAAATGGATATGCTCATTTTCAGGCATTTTTATGCGGATCACATGCGGTTCACCTGCATCCAGCAATTGGTCAACCTGGTGTTGCGTAAGTGATAAGGAATTGCGCAGACTATCGCGATAAGCATGCCCGTATTGAAAGTTGGGTATCTCCCTGCGGTTGCGTTCCAGTTCTTCAGTGGTATCAAATGCATAATAGGCGTGGCCCTGCATTACCAATCGCTCGGCATACTCGCGGTAAATGGCTTTTCGCTCGCTTTGGCGGTAGGGAGCAAAATGGCCTCCTGCTGCGGGGCTTTCATCTGGTATCAATCCGCACCATTTTAAGCAATCCATGATATAATCTTCGGCCCCGGCTACATAGCGGCCCTGGTCGGTATCTTCGATGCGCAAAACAAAATCGCCTTTATATTTTTTAGCGAAAAGATAATTGAACAATACCGTGCGCACCCCACCTAAATGAAGACCTCCGGTTGGACTGGGTGCGAATCTTACTCTTACTTTTTTATCTGACATGGGATGGCAAAGATAATTAAGTTTTAAGTTAAGAGTTATATGTGCTGAGTTATATGCGGATTTTTGACATTTGCCCGTCACTCAAAACCTACAACTCACAACTTTTATGTATTTTGGGCTGGATTTCGGCATTCTGTATTCATTGATTTTGCAGACTTTCGGACTCCCCCGACTTTCGGACTATTAAAATGAACCCGTACCAACAGAGAAAACGCTGGAAATATTCGCTGCTTGCATTTGCAGTGGTTATTGCCAGCGGGTCTTTATTTTATACCGGCTACCTCGTTAGCAGCATTAAACGATCTGAACGTACCCGTGCCGAAATTTGGGCGTTAAGTATTAAACAGATCACTGCATCTGATGATAATGATTTTCTAAACTATGTGTTTGCTGTTCGCGACAGCCTTACGGTTCCTGCCATTATTGTGGATGAGAAGGGTGTTTTTATAACCACCAAGGGCCTCGATTCAACCAAAACTTATATACAGGTGCCTGCTGTGCCCGGTGTCGCTGATAAACATCCAAAACAATATGATCCTGCTTATTTTAAATCACAACTCGAAGTGATGAAAGTACAGCATGATCCCATCAGGCTGAAGGTATTTGGCGACATCTGGTTTGTATATTACCAGGACTCATTTGTATTGAAGCAGTTAAAGGTATTCCCATACATTCAGCTTTCGGTTATCGCTATTTTTCTGCTGGTTGCTTACACTGCATTCAATTCATCCCGCAAATCTGAACAAAACCAGGTTTGGGTGGGGCTTGCCAAAGAGACCGCGCACCAGTTGGGGACGCCCATATCATCATTAATGGCTTGGGTAGAGCTGATGAAAGAGAAGTTTAATGCCGAAGAAGACCCGCTAATAGCCGAAATGGAAAACGATATCAAACGCCTGGAAATTGTGGCCGATCGTTTTTCAAAGATCGGCTCAAAACCTGTGCTGGAGGATCACCTGGTTTATGAGGTAGTTAAGGATTTTGTGGATTACTTTAAAGTAAGGGTGAGCAATAAGATCCATTTTGAATTGGGGGGCAATCATTCCTTAAGGGCCGGTTTAAATGTTCCGTTGTTTGATTGGGTGCTCGAAAATTTGTTAAAAAACGCGGTTAACGCTATAGAAAACTCCGGGAACATCAAAGTAGAAATATCTGCCAGCAAAACCAGGCCCCAGGTTTATATTGATGTGACCGATAGTGGGAAAGGGATACCACGGTCAAAATTCGAGACTGTTTTTCAGCCGGGGTACACTACCCGCAAACGGGGCTGGGGGCTGGGTCTGTCGTTGACCAAAAGAATGATAGAGAATTATCATAACGGACAAATTTTTGTAAAAGACTCTGAATTGGGCAAAGGAAGCACTTTTCGTATTGTATTAAAAAGCATAACTCATGATAAACAAACCACAACCTGACGAATACGCTTCGTTTCACATCACGTATATAAAACTGGTGCCAGATGGCGATATTATTGAATTACTGGAGCGGTTAAAAGACTCTACCTATAGCTTATTCAATAACCTGGATGATGAGAAAGCAAATTATGCTTATGCCGAGGGTAAATGGACATTAAAACAGGTTTTGGGGCACATGATAGATACCGAGCGGGTATTCGCTTTCCGGTTGCTATGTTTCTCACGCGAGTTTGTTGAACTGCCCGGATTTGAACAGGAAACCTACGTGAATGGGACTAATTTTAACAGCCGTACGATACAAGACCTCGCTTCGGAATTTAAAGCAACAAGGGAATCTAATCTTTATCTGTTCCGGTCTCTTACCGAAGAACAACTGAATAAAAAAGGAATAGCGAGTGGTTACCTGGTATCAGTGAGGGCTTTGTTATATATGATTGCCGGGCACGAGCTGCATCATTGGGGGATAGTTAAGGAAAAATACTTTTAGATTAGAATCAAGAGCCAGGAATCAAGACTTTTTTCTTAACTCGAACCGCATAAAAACCAAAAGGTTCCCGCTATTAACCGAAACCTTTTCTTTTATCTTGGTTCTTGAATCTTGGCTCTTGGTTCTCCAATCTACTCCTGCTCGTGTTTATCAGCTACTTCTTTCTTTTCGATCCGGAAAGATGCAAACAGGCCCAATCCGCCAAATATGGCTATTAATGCAAAATATATCGCTACGTTATCGTCCTCTGTTCTGCTGAATACGGTGCGGTCTAATGTGTAAGCTAAAAACAAACCTACACCAGCACCGATCAGTAACAAGCCCCATTTTAAATTTTGATAAGGAGCAGAACGTTGTTTGTACCTCCGTGGGTCCATGCCACGTTCTATCATCGCCATTCTTTCCCTTTTATATAGATAAACTATACCGAAGATCATTGCGAAGAGCCCCACCGAAATAATGATCCCTGACATTACTCCTAAATTTGCGGTATCCATATTGTCCATGATATTTTAATTTTTTAAGTTAATACTTTTTAGTTTTCAAACCACCATTCCGGTGTATTTGTAAGCTATGACTACGAGGTTTTTGAGGAGGTTACACCTGTGTTGAAAAAAGTTTGCAGTTCCCGGTTTGCAGTTGGCAGTTATCAGTTTGCAGTCTCCACTTGGCAGTTTGCAGTAGTGTATATAATTGAAATTTCAAATGGTACTCCATATATGCTAATTTAATCTCTTAAAACAACTGCAAACTACCAAC
The DNA here is from genome assembly GCA_013286565.1 of Bacteroidota bacterium. Taxonomy (GTDB): domain Bacteria; phylum Bacteroidota; class Bacteroidia; order Sphingobacteriales; family Sphingobacteriaceae; genus Mucilaginibacter. Next base: position 37,399 of record JABDFM010000016.1, on the reverse strand, counting down.
CGAGAACTGCCAACTATTATAAACTATTATAAGTAATTTTACCTAACGCCTGTAACCTAAGCAGCAAAGCAGTAGTCAGAGAGATTATAAAAAATGCAAAGCAAGCTTTCGGATATAGAATTGATAGAACAAACCCTGGGCGGGAACCAGGCGGCTTATGCTGACCTGGTGAGGCGTCATCAGCGTTTTGTTTTTACGCTGGCCATGCGTTTTAGTAAAAACAGGGAGAACGCCGAGGAGATAGCCCAGGACTGTTTCATAAAAGCTTACCGCTCGTTGTCAGCATTTCAGCGGCAATCAAAATTCAGCACCTGGTTGTATAGCATTGTTTATACTACCTCCATGACCTTTTTGCGAAAGAAAAGGGTAGATACGGATTCAATTGATGATGAAAACACCTATATTCAATTTGAGAATCAGGCTTCGGGATTTGACAATAATTTAGCCGAAAATAAATCGAGGTCGTATTACCTGAACCTGGCTATCGGGCAGCTGCTGCCGGATGATGCCGCGATAATTACCCTGTTTTACATGGGCGAACAATCGCTTGAGGAAATAGGCAGGACTATGGATATGGAAGCAAATACGGTTAAAGTAAAACTATTCAGGGCGCGCCAGCGTTTGAAGGAAAAGCTGGAGCTCAGTTTAAAAGATGAGGTGAAAGAATTGATATGAATAAGATAGAAGAGAGACTTTGGAACTATATTGATGGCACCTGTTCAGAAGACGAGCAAAAGGCCATTAGTATATTAATTGAGCAGGATGAGGCTTACAGGCTTAAATACGAAGAGTTGATAGCGCTTAACCAGCAATTTTCAAAAATGGAGATGGATGAGCCATCTATGGCCTTCACTTATAATGTGATGGAGGGCATACGTGCTGAATATGCGCAAAAACCACTTAAAGCGATGATCGATAAGCGGATCATTAAAGGCATTACCTTCTTTTTTATATTTACCATCCTGCTACTGATGATATATGTGCTGTCAACTGTGCATTTATCGGGTAGTAGCTTAGCCGTACACCTGCCTAATAGCGTGAAATTACCCGAGATGAAAAATTATTTTACCGGGCCCGTAATAAAAGGGTTTTTATTTTTCGACGTGGTATTAGGGTTGTTCTTATTTGATGCCTATTTGCGTAAACGAAGTGTATCAAAACAGGTATAAATGTACAAATAGTGTATGGCAAAGGGAACACTTTTGTAACCAAAATAACACATAAATACGGTCGAACTATTCACAATTGGCCGAATAAAACTTATATAAGAAATATCATAGCTAAACACAATTCTTGGTATAGTAATTGCGTTATATAGTATGAACTGGCAAACTTGCCGGTTTAATTGTGATAAGGTTTAGGTTGAAAGCCCCCAAGCAGCAAGTGCAAGGGGGCTTTTATTTTCACCACAATTTTTGATGATCATTTTACTTCCCGGCCTGCATGGCCTGGCTTTTCAGTCTATCATTGGCCACGATAACAATTTCTACACGTCGGTTTTGGGAACGCCCGGTTATGGTGCTGTTATCAGCAATAGGTTCTGTATCGCCTTTGCCTTGTGTGCTTAAGCGAAGGGTATCAATCCCGTCCGAATTAAGGTAGGATTTAACAGATCCTGCCCGCCGCACAGAAAGATCCATGTTATATGGTTCAGCCCCGGAGTTATCAGTGTGGCCGATGATCAGGATATTGGTTAGCGGGTTTTTTTGTAGGGAAGCTGCCAGGTTTTGCAGGTTGGTTTGCGCTTCTGGCTTAAGATCGGCTTTATCCACATCAAATAATATTCCCGAATCAAACTTCACAATTATCCCCTCGCCTTCGCGGGTAACCGTAGCACCGGGAACGGTTTGTTTGATCTCGGCGGCTTGCTTGTCCATCGTGTGCCCGATAAAAGCCCCTGCTGTGCCCCCAAGTGCGCCACCAATGATAGCGCCCAAAGCGGTATTACCTGCCGACTTGCCAATAAAAGCACCAACTATACCACCGGTACCAGCACCAATGGCAGCTCCCCTTTGAGTTTTATTTACCGAATGGCAGCCTGCATTTAAAATGCATAAAGCGCCTATGGTAAAAAAATACAGGGCTATTTTACTTTTTAAACTATTGGTTCTTTTATTAAGCATCTGATACTTAACAGGCAAAGCAGATGCCACAAGTAAACAGCATGGATTATCACTAATTATTTCTTATGGATAACATTTATTAAACTTTAAGGCAAACGAGGGGTGTGGGTTGAAAAATACTTTAATATAATGGCCATTTTTCAGTACAGAAAAACTAAAGCATGTTGGATAAAAGATCAACAAAAAAAGCCCTTAACGGGCTTTTCTTAAAATATCTAACGCTTAATTATTGATCGGTTCCGGGTATGCTTGCTACTCGGTAGCCGGTACCATTAGCATCTTTAAATTCTTCATAAAATATATTATCAGCTGACACAAAGAATTTTTTGTTGTTCAAGGTAACCTTGCGGCAGTCGGGCGGCAACTGATCTACCACATCGCCAACTTTTATAGTAAGCTCAGCGGCTGGCTGTGTTGCCTGGGGTTGGTTATTAGCCATATTACTATTATCCATGATCGGATCATCACTATCATTCATGGGTTGTTGATCGCTAACGTTATTACCGGTATTTAATACCCCGTCTTTACCAACCACGATGTACACCCTGTTGCCGTTATTGTCCGAACCTTCCTGGTAATAAACACCGCTCGCTTCATAATACTGTGCGCCATCTATCTGGATAGCCTGTGCATTAGAAGGCAGTGTAGGGACAGCTGCGCCTATCGGGGGCGCTACTACCTGGTAGCCGCCATTATATGGTCTGTAAAAGGCCCCTGCTGAATAATAATACTCTAATGAGCCGAAATAGAACGGATAATACCCAAAGGGTAAATAACCTAGGTAAAATCCTATATGCGGATATCCGAAACCAAGCCCGAACCTGAAGCCAGGTCCGTAACCGCCATAATAACGACCGCCGCGGTAATACCCACGACCACCGTAGTAACGGCCACCGCCATAATTGCGCCCGCCGCCATAATATCCGCGGTTATAGCCAATGCCCCCTCTTACAGAGCCACGATAGGCAGTACCTCCGCGTACACCTACAGCGCCCCTGTTAAAAGAGCCGCCACGGTAACTTGTACCGCCACGAACCCCAGCACTACGGTTTACTGCGCCACCGCGCGAAAAGCTTGCACCATGATAGCCGCCACTTCCCCCACGGAAACCGCCACCGCCGCTAGCAAAATGGGAACCTCCACCACCACCGTGAAAACCACCACCGCCGCTAGCAAAATGGGAACCTCCACCACCACCGTGAAAACCACCACCGCCACCACGTGAACCGCCGCCGTGAGAACCTCCACCGCCGCGGTGCTGTGCGTCGGCAGTGTTAATTAATGCAATTGATAATAACCCGGTTAATATTAACGCGGGTATATATTTAAATAACTTTTTCATAATCTCATTCACTATTTAATTCGTTTGGTATATGACTAAAATTAAAGCCAAAGGTTTATTATTCACAAAGTGATTTTCTATACATACTGGTTAACAAAATGCGGGCCGAAAGTAACTTAGCCCGCCGTTAAAATAGAAAAGGGGCCAACCCGTGGCCCCTTTTCTATAACGTAATATGCTGTAATTAATTATTATCGTCAGACGGGATACTTGCTATACGATATGCCTTAAAGTTGTGTGAATCCTTAAATTCCTCATAATAGATCCCATCAGGGGAAACAAAATATTTTTTATCGTTCAGGGTAACTTTTCGGCATCCATCAGGCAATTGGTTTACAATATCGCCAACCCGCGGGGCCGGGGCCTGATCATCAGCAGTATTATTGTTGGTGTTTAAGACGCCATCCTTACCGGCAACCACATAGATCTTCTTGCCTTTATCGTCGACCCCTTCCTGGTAATAAACCCCATTAAATTCATAATACTGCTGTTTATCTATGACGATAGACTGCGCACCTTTTGGTAAGGAAGGCACTGCCGCACCAACCGGAGGTGTAGTAACCTCGTATCCGCCACCATCATAAGGCCTGTAAAAAGTACCGCCATAGTAGTAATACAGATCAGGCCCAAAATAAAACGGGTAATACCCGTATGGCAGGAAACCTATACGAAAGCCAATAGCCGGATAGCCAAAAAGGCCACCACGAAAGCCTAATCCTATACCTCCACGGAAACCGAAAGCCCCATGGAAACCACCGCCACCAATACGAATACCGCCACCACCGTGGAAACCGCGTTGTGCACTTGCAGCAGGAACCAATGTTACTGTGAGCAAACCGGCCAGCGCTAAACCGGATGCGTATTTAAATAAGCTTTTCATAATTTTAATAAAACAGAATTCCTGAGTATAAAGTATATGCTCTTTAATTTTTTTGTCTTACTGATTAGACTAAAATTTATGTAAAGGTTTAACTGGGAAACACCTTTTTATGCCTGTTTTTTAATTTTTTCTTAGTTATTGATCATCAATTAATTAGGTCACTTTTTAACTTCGAAATTAAAATACTGGCTTCCGGCTTCGCCATTAGCGGTGATACCCTGTATCACACCAATATATTTTCCTTCCTGGTCTGATGTGTAAAATGTTACCTGGTTTTTGCCCTGTGCATTGGTGTTTATTGATGGCGCCCAGAATAACAGGTTCCTGAAATCGGGAAGCCGGCTCGCAACCTCGCTTGCCGTTTCGTAAACCGGCGAGTAGAATACCCTTTGTGCTTGCAGCCCTTCATAATCAACCACTATGGCATGTGGATCAAGCTCTATCCCACCCAGATCGCCTTTGTAACTTGAATAGCTTAAAATGCCTTCGGAAACAGCCGCGCCCCAAAAATACCTGCTCTTGATAACATCAAGCCTTTTTATTTTTAAAGGGTCTAATGCTAATACTTTGTCGATATCAAATATTGGTATGCCATCCAGCATCACCAATGGGTCGCCATCTAAAAAACCCTTATCGCCTATTACTTTAATATGAAATCTTTTGTCGCGACGCACCACATACACCTCTCTTATATACTCGCGCAGTACTTCTTCCATGGTGGTAAAACGAGTATAATCATCCAATTTATACACTTTATCAGCTGATCCAAAAAATGCGCTGCTGTCGACACCTGGTTCATAAAATTGTTTTATTTTATTTCCGGCATAAATATTCTGCACTTGCATCCCCAGGCTTTGTGTTTCGAGAGATTTCTGCATGTCGCTTGTAAGCACCAATGCAGGCAATGCGGTTTTTGAAAACTGTTCTGAGAAAGGGCTCAAAATATCTATGCGATAGGTACTGTCTTTCTCGGTATTAGTTTGCACTACAATTTCGCCAGGGCCATAAAAGTCCTTGGTGTTAAACAGCAAGCGGCCCGTAGTATCACTTATGGATGTAAACAGTTGCACTCTTTTACCCGGAATACCAAAATAAGTAACCACTTCATTCGCGGGATTATTTGTTATCGTGTTCGTTATTTTACCGGTAACGATATGGCCATCATATTCGGGTAAAAAACTAAAGGAAGCCGATGTATTTTTTAATACATCGTTCCATTGAAACCTGCGCCACCCTTGTGTTAGCATCAGGTTATCTATCGCCTCATTGGCTTCGGCAGTGTTATTCTTTAAATAATAATCAGCCGATTCTATATTTCCCCGCAAATCGGAACTTAACCAAAAATAGCTTGCAATATCTCCTCCTTCAACGGTTTGAAATTCATCCAACCGGTAAACCGACATGGACAGGTTGGCATTGAGGGGTTGGCCTGCCTGATCTTTTGCTAAAACGGAAATATTTACTTTTTTGCGCCCGCTATACTGCTGCTGGTCAGGGGCGGCATCTATTAATAGTTTTTTTGAGGGCCGTTTAAAATAGAGCCTTTCGCATACCGGCTGTTTGCTGCTATTAAATATGGTGATATGTGATATACCATCGCCAAGTGCTGTTTTATCCACAACAAACCGGGCAACCCCATTACTTAATGCCGCGGTTTTTGCAACTTTTACCAGCGTCCTGGTGTGTGCAAAAAGGAAAACTTCCCCATCATTACCACTGCCATTGCTACTTACTGTAACATCCACCTGGTTGGTGCCGTTATCTGTTAACTGCATCACATAACCCTGGTTGTTTATAACAGGCAATTCCTTAATTAGAGGCTTATTAGCATCCACCATAATAACTGCCCTGTAGGTATCATTACTTGCCGGGGTAAATGAAAAATGGCCCATGCCAAATTTAAGTGACTGAAAACGTGCAACAGTATCGTTTTTCTGATTAATAACGGCCCCGGTAAGATTGATACCTTTACCATCTTTCCCTACCGCTTTGAATGCCACTTTGCTGTTGATGCCACGTACCAGATCGCCGCCTTCGGGGAAAAACCGGATATCAAAGTTATCATTGGTTTGTTTGGCTAACGCGGTAGGTGATCTTAAGGGATTTATTATGCTTATTTTCTTTTCGAAATAATAATCCGGGCTAAAATTCTTCATCCAGTTAGTATAGGCCCTTAACCGGTAATTGCCGTTGCTTAATAACACCGGTATATATAATGACCCGCTCCCATGCCCGTCATGCATTGCAATTTTAGCCTGCATCACCGGGTTTTGAGCATCATCCAGCACTTCTACATAAACCACCTTACTCATGTCTAACGGTTTATTTTGGATACCATCAACCAGGTATATCTTAAACCATAAGATCTCGCCTGTTAAATATGCACCCTTATCAGTGTGAACGAACACTTTTTCCTGCAGGGCGCTTTGCCTGTAGTTATTAAAACTGCCCTGTATATCATTTAACGTTTGGGAAAACCCGTTTAATGATAGCAGAATAACCAGGACCAAGGTTCCGGCAATTTTTCTAATTGAGTGTGTCATATCTTTATTATTAATTATTTCAAAAAACCTGGAGTATATTTTCTTCATCTGTTTATCCAAAAGGTTGGTTGTTTATTTGTTCCCCTTAAGGTGCAATCCACACAAGAGGGTATTGAGCCCGTATAACCAACAATAACCCCATGGTTATCCTTTATTACATATAATGCGAGAATGGGTATTTGACTACCCGAATAAATGTAGGCAGCAACATCATTATTTTTGGTTATAGCATTTGAAAGATATACTGAATCCATTTTACAGCCAGCATTTGGAGTTATAGGTCGCCAGGCAGGCAGGTTATAGTTGTCAATAAATATCCTTTTTTGTGAATAGGAGCCGGCGCTTATATATCCTATTACCGGCTCTGAGGGATTGGTTATACAATGAATATTCCCAGTTGTTGTTGATGGCAGGGGGTCAAAAATCGATCCCAGCTGCTCGGTATTATTTTTCAATAGTTGCCAGTAATCAAAGGCATCCTTTGTAATGGCATATTGCTTAACCAAAATACTATAACGGCTCCCTAATTTTTCGGAAGTTGAGGAGATAAAACTGATCTCGTTGTTTGTAGTGACATCTTGTGACAGTGTCGCTGTTGATCCCAAATTAATCGTATTTGAAGTGCCGTTGATCCAGCAAGTATAGATTTGGTCTGCATCGGGCCTGTATAGAATGGTATCTTTAGGAAAATGTGAAACCTCTGCGTAAGATTCAAATGCCGAATGTATAATCCAGGTATCATTAAAGTCCCATCGGTAGTAACGCGTATTGTTTGATTGGTCATGCGAATCTACATTGATCTGTACCCCATTACTTTTTACCAGGTAATATACACTATCAATAGGCGGGGAGTTTTTTACAGGTACAAAATCAGATCGGTAGGTTTTATTATCTGAGGTGACTATTTTTAAACGATATTTATTTGAAGCGCTTAAATTAAGGGCGGGTGCAGAATAAGTGCCATTGCCCGTTTCTGTTAGAGGGTAACTGGCATTGGCATCGCTTTCAACGATCACCGAAGCGTTTAATTCGGCTTTTATGCCGATAGTGGACGAAATCATTACCGTACGGCTTAATTTAATAATGGTAGAATCCTGGCCGGTATTGATCAACCCTTCAACCACCAGGTAATTGCTGTTTACTGTAATAGCGGGTGGTATGTAGGGTTTTCTACAGGCGGTCAATAGCATTAAATCGCCAAATATCAACACACATATATATACCGCTATTTTCATTTTATCTCCAAAAAGCAGGTTGTACTGTTGTGCCCCGTATGGTACAATCTGAACATTCAACACTCGATCCCGTATACCCAACAACCGCAGGCGAGGGCGCGACTATAATTGTAGTAAGAGGTATAATATCAGAATTCAAAGGGATTAAATTCTGTAAAACATCATTAAGGCATTGGCCCTGTTCCTCTCTGCAAAACAAATTGCTATCTGTTGAGCAATCATAGGGATAAGAAGTGACCCATGCACTGGGCAGCTTTGAGTTGTCAATAAATACCCGCTTTTCCTGCACATTGGTAACTGCTATCCATCCGATCACAGGTGTTTTGGGATTAGTGGTACAATGAATATTACCATTTATATTTGATGGCTGCGGATCAAATATCCCTCCCAGCTGCTCTGTATTTTTCTTCAGGTTTGTCCAAAAATCAAATTCATCTTTAGTTAAGGCATATTGTTTTACTAAAATGCTGTACCTGTTTTCTAACTTCTCTGATGTAGAAACCACCTGTGTTAAAGGTTGCTGATAAATCACATCCTGCTTTAATGCTGCTGATGAACCTAATACTATAGTGCTTGAATAATTATTTGAAAAACAAGTATAAACCTGGTTAGCTGGTTGCCGCGCTACTATTTTAGTCCCATCGCTAACATAGTCCGATTCGTACTTCGCATGAAACTGCCAGGTTTCCGCATAATCCCAACGATAATACCGGGTGGCATTGTTTGGATCGTGCGTATTGGCATATACCTGTAAGCCGTTTGCTTGAATGGTGTAACCAATACTATCAATAGGCGGCGTATTCTTTACTGTTTCAAAATCAGAAAGGTATTGTGCACCATCCTGAGTCTTTATCCTTAAATGATATTGCTGTGTATTATCAAGGTTTAAAACCCCTGCTGAATAATTGCCATTACCCAGATCGTTTAATGTGTATACTACCCCCTGACTGCTTTCAACAGTTACCACTGCGTTTACTTCGGGTTTCACACTTGATGTGGTTGTTAAAGTTACCGTGCGGCTTAATTTAATTACCGTTGAATCATTCCCGGTGTTGATCACTCCTTCAACTACCAATATATTGCTGTTTACGGCAGATATTTTTGGTGTATAAGGTACTTTGCACCCCATCGCTCCAATTAATACCGCACAAATTAAGAAACTTATATTCTTCATTATTTTCATTGCTATAGTCAAAACAGGCATTATATATAAATACTGCCTGGTATTTATTTAAAATCTGATGTTGTAATTTACAAACGGTATAGGCCTTGCAAATATTGAAAGCTTATATCCATTTATCGCCCCTCCCTGTTCGGTGAAGAACGTTGAATAGGCATTTGCACGCCCTGTAAGGTTATAAACACCAATAGTCCATGAGTTATGTGTTAACTGATGTACTCTATGATTGCCCTCAATATTCATCGAAAAATCTGTTCTGAAATAATCCGGGATACGGTATGCATTCCTATCCGAGTAATAAACCCGCTCTGATCCGTCGTACTCATATTTAGCTATTGGCAAAGTAATTGGTCGGCCTGTGCTATATGTCATATCCAACGAAACACTGAATCTATGGCTAAAGCGGTAGTTGCCCGTGAAATTAAAATCATGCGGCTTATCATAATTAGCCGGATAAAAGTTACCGCTATTGATCAACTCGCCTGCATTTGGATCATCTTGCTTTAAAAAAGTGCGCGAGTAGGTATAACTTGCCCAGCCGTTTAACTTACCTGCTGTTTTACGTATCAAAAACTCAACCCCATAAGCCTTACCCTGCGTATTGATAACAGCCTGTTCTATATGCTGATTTAATAGCAGAGTGGCACCGCTTTTGTAATCCAGGTAATCATCTATTTTCTTATAATAGACCTCTACAGAGGTTTCGATCGTGTTAGCCTTTGCATTTTTATATATACCTAAGGATACCTGCTGCCCAAACTGCGGTTTGATATTCGGATCGCTAAGTTTATAAGTGTCAGTAGGCGAAATGGCTGTTGTGTTTGAAAGTAAATGGATATACTGCCTTAAGGTGTTATATGCTGCTTTTATTGAAAGATCTTCATTTAAATTATAACGTGCCGAAAGCCTTATCTCGGGGCCATGATAAGTGTTTATTACCTGGTTCTTTTTATAAGTAATGCTATCCACTACGTTTACAGGCTCTTTTGGTAAGTTTGGCGCGTAATGGTCAACCGTTTGCGGACCGAGATAGTTATACAAGGAGTACCTTATTCCCGCGCTGATAGAAAGATCGGGCGTTACATCATATTTATCTCCCAGGTACAAAGCGCTTTCCAATGCCTGCTCAACCGGCACTGCATCCGGCGCTACTAATGATTTACTGCCATTAGGCTCATCATCGCCTGGGTTTAACGTATAATAGATAGAGCTAAGCCCGAAATTGAGAGTGTTCTTGGTATTCAGGTAATAATTAAAATCAGCTTTAAAATTAGTCTGCTTAACAGAGAAATTTACTTTATAAGCATCTACCGGGTTTGCTGTGCTTGCTATACTATATTGGTAATCATCAATACCAACCGTGAATACGCTGTACAACTTATTGCTGAAATTATGCTTCCATTTTATATTGCCGTTTTTATTGCTGTATCCATAAGCTGTATCGCTGTTTAACCTGAATTTATCATTACTAATGTAGGTGGTGATATAGATATTGTTTTTGTCATCTATCTGGTGGCTTATATCAAAATTTATATCATAGAACGATGCCGAGCTATGCTTATAAGCTTCGGGTAATAGCTGAAGCAGCCAATCAGAATAACTTGTGCGCGCGCCAAAAATAAAGGAAGTTTTATCCTTTATTATCGGACCTTCAACATTCAGCCTGCTGGTTAATAAGCCAATACCAGCCGAACCTGTAAATATTTTTTTATTGCCTTCGCGGTCTGTTACATCCAAAACAGATGATAAGCGGCCTCCGTATTTTTCCGGGATAGTACTTTTATACAGTTCTATGTTCTTTACAATATCTGGGTTGAAGGCTGAGAAAAAGCCGAAAAAGTGCGAAGGGTTATAAATGGTAGCATCATTAAGCAGGATAAGGTTTTGATCGGCCGAGCCACCACGCACATTGAAGCCCGTTGTCGCCTCACCTACTGATTGTACACCCGGCAGTGTTAATACCACTCTTAATACATCCGCCTCGCCAAACGCGGTTGGTATTTGTTTAATACTCTTAATATCCAATTTGTTCACCCCCATTTCCACACTTCGTACGTTGGCTACTTTTTCGGCAGATATCTGCACTTCCTTTAGTGAAGTTACCTGTTCCTGCATTTCAATATTTAACTTACCATCAGAGTACAGCACTATCTTGCGCTTGGTGTCCCTCATTCCCAGGCCTTTTATTATCAGTGTTTGCCTGCCACGGGGTAACGTAAGGGAGTAATAACCAAACTGGTCCGTAGCTATGCCGATCTTTGTATCGGGGTTATAAATGCTGGCCCCTATCAGCCCCTCCCCTGATTTTACATTTCGCACATAACCCGCCAGGTTAGCGGTACCCGATTTAATGTTATTAGTTTTTATCCCTATTTCGTAAAGCTTGTTTTCAGTAGTTGCTTCTACCGCTTTCTTTTCTTTTTCATCCGTATAATCAGCAACAATATTGGTTTGTTTTGCAGCATCAGCTGGCTGTGTATTAAAAAGCCCGCTGGCCAACTCTGGTATCACCCGCCGCCCTTTTGTTAAAAATACCTGTTGCTGTGTAATTGTGTAATGAAAATCAGTATTGGTAAAAGCCATATTCAATACGGTTTCAAGCGGTTTCTCAGTTGCCTGTACCGTAACTTTCAAGCTATCAAACTGCGTCGGGTTATAATAAAAGTGATACCCGGTTTTGGACTCCAGTTCACTTACAAATTGTTCAATTTTAGCCTGCTGAAAATTAACGCTGATGATTTTTTTATTCCCATCCTGGGCAGATGCCAGCTTTAAAAAAAACAAGAAGCAGAAGCTTAAAAGGTAAATTTTTTTCATCAGGGTCACTTTTTTCTTAATATAAATTTTTCTAAGATGCACTCCTTCGCCTATTTTTAGTGGCGATGAACCTGCCCAATTGCAGGTAAGGTTATCAAAGTGTTTTTATTCATTATTTATACCGAACACTATCGGTATGAGCTTAATTCGCTCATTTTTATTTTTAGCTGTAATCCATCTGCCAGGAACGATTTACCCCGGATCTTTGACATGATAGTCGTCGGTTTGATGGGGTTCCAAGTCAGTTGGCCAGGTGATCATAATACGATGCTACCTGGGCCATGTACGCTTCGCGGTTGTCCCTAAAGCTGATGTTATTATCCCTGATGTATTTCTGAAGCAAGCTTTTTTTATCTTTCAGGACATTCAAAAAAGACCTTTTACTGCTGACATTATAAAAGATATTGCCTTTTTTGATATAGTACTCGTTCTTAGCGGAAAAATAAGTTTCAGGAACACCTATTGTAGAAGTTGAATTTTGAATATTTTTTATCCTTTTAGCCAAAACCTCAATTTTACCCCCATAAAGCTGATCATAAAATCCGGTTGTGACCCCCGAATTATTGGTGCTTAAGGAATCAGCCACTATCCTTACAAAATGGTGATCAAATAAGGTGAAATCGTGTACCCGCTCACTCAAAAAAACATAAATAGAAAATCTATTATACAGAACAGCCGCCAGTTGATCCCTATAGATATCATACATTATAGGTACGCCCTTATAAACTATGCCATCATAATTGACCTCACCGGGTTGCCAGGTTGTAGCATCAAGGGGGTAAAGCGCATTGCCTTTTATATTGCGGTCATATAAGAGATATTCTGGACCGTTATACAACCTTGATTCCTGGCCTATGGCCTTTCGAAAGTTTGACTCTGTTTGGGCTATCGTATTTTGCAGATAAGTACTGTCGTTTGAAGTAGTCTGTCCGAATGAATTGCTGGCAGAAATTACGTATAAAATACACCAGATGCTTGCTTTAAGGATATGTTTACTCATTCAAAAAAGATAATAGATAAAGGCAAAGAGAAAATACTGAAATTACATGACTTTTAGTTATAAATCAAATACTTATTTGAAAAACATACTAAAACGTCTTGTTTAATATCAATATGCGTACTATTTACACTATCGTAGTGCTTAAAAGCTGAGATTCATACGCATAATAGCTATACGGCATGGGTTATTGATGTGCGACAATGGTTATAGAAAAACATTTTTACAGCCGTGTTAGTAATAGCGTTTCTCTCAAAATAGATTGATATTTCGGGCTTAAGATTCAGTACGGGCAATTTATATATGAGGGTTGAGCTGGGATATTAACTCATTCCATGAAGTTCATCGTAAAGTTGGATCACCTTACGCTGTAATTTTACGATTTCCGCTTCGTTCTCGGCAAGCTGCTTTTTAAGCGAATCAATTAAGGGAGTAATCCCAGGCATTTGTTCATCTTCCCCGGAGGAGAGGAGACTGACGATATTAACTTCAAATGCGTTAGCGATTTGTTCAAGGCGCGATAGATTAACATCGGTAACCCCGGTTTCGATCTTTGAAAAGGCAGGCACGGATATACCTAAAAGATTAGCGATAACTTCCTGACTCCATCCGAATTGCTGTCGGAAATTTCTGATGCACTGACCAGTAGTAATGCTTGCTTTGGATTTAATCACTTTATTTATATTGAATTAGTTTATAAGCATTGCTTGTAATATTCAAAACATACGTAATTATTGCACCACAAAATAGGGAAAATATTTAGTTTTCAAATAGTTAATGAAAGCCATCTCTCTGATTGCGGGTTATTTTTTTAAACAATCCTGCTTTTTTTAACAAAAAAAGGCTCCCTGACAATCAGAGAGCCTTTTTAACAATTATTTTCTTAGTCTGTTACAGTTTGCGTTTAACTTCTACATTCTCATAGGCTTCAACAATGTCGCCAACTTCAATGTTGTTAAAGTTTTGTATGTTCAAACCGCATTCGTAACCGGTGCTTACTTCCTTCACATCATCTTTGAAACGTTTTAATGAAGCCAGCTCGCCGGTATAGATCACTACGCCTTCGCGCACGATACGTATTTTGCTGTTACGGGTAATTTTCCCATCCAGTACCATACAACCTGCAATTGTACCCACCTTGCTGATCTTGAAGGTTTCGCGTATCTCTACGTTGGCAACTATCTTCTCTTCAAAGGTTGGCGCAAGCATGCCTTCCATAGCTGCTTTTATTTCGTTTATCGCATCATAGATGATGGAATAAAGCCTGATATCAATTTGTTCATGCTCAGCCAGTTTACGGGCACCGCCTGATGGGCGTACCTGGAAACCGATGATGATAGCATCTGAAGCAGAAGCCAGCAATACATCAGATTCAGAGATCTGACCAACCGCCTTCGAAATAATATTCACTTGTATCTGCTCGGTCGAAAGTTTAAGCAACGAATCGGATAAAGCCTCGATAGAACCATCCACATCACCTTTAACAATGATGTTAAGTTCCTTAAAGTTACCTACTGCCAAACGACGACCAATTTCATCCAGGGTGATGTGTTTCTGCGTACGCAAGCCTTGTTCGCGCTGCAATTGCAGGCGTTTGTTGGCAATTTCGCGGGCCTCCACTTCACTTTCAAGTGAGTTAAATTTGTCACCCGCTGTAGGCGCTCCTTGCATACCCAGCACCTGTACCGGTGTTGATGGGCCTGCAAACTCTACTCTTTGTCCACGCTCATTGGTCAATGCCTTTACACGTCCGCTGTAACAACCGGCAAGTATCGGGTCGCCCACTTTTAGCCTGCCTGCCTGTACCAATATCGTAGTAACAATACCACGGCCTTTATCCAATGCAGCCTCTATAACTGTACCAACGGCACGTTTATTAGGATTAGCTGTTAATTCAAGCAGTTCGGCTTCAAGCAATACTTTTTCTAAAAGCTTGTCTACGTTTAAACCAGTTTTGGCTGATATTTCCTGCGATTGATATTTACCGCCCCATTCCTCAACCAAAATATTCATGGCTGATAATTGTTCGCGTATCTTATCCGCATTCGCACCTGGTCGATCGATTTTGTTGAAGGCAAAAATAATAGGTGCGCCAGCAGCCTGCGCGTGGTTTATGGCCTCGCGTGTTTGCGGCATCACACTATCATCAGCAGCAATTACGATAATTACAATATCTGTTACCTGTGCACCCCTGGCACGCATGGCCGTAAATGCCTCGTGGCCCGGCGTATCCAGGAAGGTTATTTTTCCTTTATCATCAGGTAAGGTTACTTCATAAGCGCCAATGTGTTGGGTAATACCCCCTGCTTCGCCGCCTATTACATTGGTTTTGCGTATAAAATCGAGTAACGAAGTTTTACCGTGGTCAACGTGCCCCATGATGGTCACAATTGGCGCGCGCGGTACCAGGTCTGCCGGATCATCCGGTGTATCCAGGTTAGCTTCTTCATCCTGCGGTTTTACAAATTCAACCTGGTAGCCAAACTCTTCTGCTACAATGGATAATGTTTCCGCATCAAGCCTTTGGTTGATAGATACGAACATACCAAGGCTCATACAAGTAGAGATGATCTGCGTAACCGAAACATCCATCATGGAGGCTAATTCATTTGCCGTAACAAACTCGGTAACCTTTAATACTTTTGATTGCAGTTCCTGCTCTAATGCCAGTTCTTCGGCACTTGCAGCCACATCATCGCGTTTTTGCCTGCGGAATTTGGCCCGCTGTGCAAATTTACCCGATTTACCGGCACCGCTTAAGCGGGCCAGTGTTGCTTTTATCTGGTCTTGTATTTCCTTTTCTGAAGGTTCTTCTTTTGGTGTATTAGGGGCAGCGCTCCGGTTCCTGAAATCAGGTCGGTTTCCGCCACCTGCCGGTGCACCCGTATTATTACCCCGGTTCCTGAAATCAGGACGGTTAGGGTTAGGCGGCGCACTTGGCTGGGTACCTTGTTGTCCGGGATGGCCGCCACCACCTGGTTGGTTATCCTTGCGCTTCCTCTTACGCTTATGGTCGGCAGCGCTATTAGTATTTGATGACGAGGCAACCGGTTGGTTACGTTTAGGTGCAGTTGGCAACTGTATTTTACCTATCACATTCGGGCCGCTTAAACGCTCGGCCTTTGCCCTTATCACTTCATCTACTTCTGGCTCTTCAACAGCCGGTGCTTCTTCAGCGGGCTTTTCAGCTACTACCGGTTTTTGTTGTATCTCTTCTTTTGGCTCCTCAACGGGCTCCGGTTTAACAACTGGTTCTGGTTTCGGTGCTTCTTCTTCTTTTTTTGGCTCGGCCTTAACTTCAGGCACAACTTCCTTTTTGCTAACTATCGGTTCTTCCTTCTTCTCTGCATGTTGCTCATCCAGGTTATTCAGGTTGATCTTACCAATAACTTTTACACCAGGTAGTGTTACATCAGCACGGTCTTCAACTTTTGCCGGCTCTTGTTTGGGTTTTTCAGCAGGTGCCGAAAAATGCCCGGTATTTTTGATCAGTATTTCCTCGTTCTCAAAATCTCTTGAGCGGCGGGTGGGCTGTTCATTTTGTTTTTCAGGGATATAGCCGGGCTCTTCTTTCCTTATCTTGCCTATACTTATCTGCTTGGCTTCTTCCTTAATAATTTTATCAACAGCAAATTCTTTCAAAAGCGCATTATACATATCACCATCCAACTGCGTAGCAGGATGTTTTAATACTTTAAACCCTTTCGTCGCTAAAAAATCAACGATAGTACCCGTACCGATATTCAGCTCTTTTGCGGCTGTAAATAATTTTATGGATTTGTCTTCTGACATTTATTATTATTCTTTCTTTGCTATTTTGTGCAAAATTACGATTTTAATTCTGCTTATCATGTTTATTCAAACTCAGCTTGCAGAATTGATAACACTTCCTTTACAGTTTCTTCTTCCAGGTCGGTGCGTTTTACCAGTTCATTAACGGTTAATGCCAGCACTGATTTTGCAGTATCAAGCCCTATACGTTTAAACTCATCAATGATCCAGCTCTCAATTTCGTCTGAGAATTCTTCGATGTCCACATCCTCATCCAGCTCATCTGCTTCTCGGTAAACATCTATTTCATAACCTGTTAGCTTACCTGCCAGTTTAATATTGTGCCCACCACGACCAATAGCCAATGATACCTGGTCGGGTTTTAAATATACTGCCGCTGTTTTTTTCTCGTCATCCAGTTTAATGGAGGTGATCTTAGCAGGCGATAATGCACGCTGAATATATAACTGCAAATTATTGGTGTAATTGATCACATCAATATTTTCATTTTTTAGTTCACGTACGATACCATGTATGCGCGATCCCTTCATACCAACGCAAGCGCCTACGGGGTCAATACGGTCATCATACGATTCAACGGCAACTTTTGCCCTTTCGCCCGGTTCACGCACGATCTTTTTAATAGTGATCAAACCATCAAAAATCTCAGGCACTTCCTGTTCAAACAAACGCTGTAAAAACTCGGGAGCTGTACGCGAAATAATGATCTTGGGGTTGCTGTTCAACATATCCACCTTGCTTACTACCGCTTTTACGCTGTCGCCTTTTTTGAAATAATCGGCAGGTATCTGTTCTGATTTCGGAAGCAATAATTCGTTGCCTTCATCATCAATCACCAATGTTTCTTTTTTCCACACCTGGTATACTTCACCGGTCACAATTTCACCCACACGGTCTTTATATTTCTTAAATATTTCGTCTTTCTCCAGTTCAAGGATCTTAGAAACCAGTGTCTGGCGTGCAGCAAGTATTGCGCGGCGGCCAAAACTTTCCAAAGTAACCAGCTCAATATAGTCATCGCCTACTTCAAGGCTTGGGTCCAGTTTCTTTGCCTCGGCCAGTTCTATCTCCAGGTCATCGTCTTCCGAAAAACCATCTTCCATCACCACTCTCGTGCGCCAGATCTCTAAGTCACCGTTGTCGGTGTTTACGATCACGTCACAATTCTCATCATTGCCATACTTTTTCCTGATCATGCTTCTGAAAACGTCTTCCAGTACGCTCATCATGGTTGGGCGGTCGATGTTTTTGAAATCCTTAAATTCCTGAAAGGATTCGATTAAATTAATATTGCTCATTTTTTACTTGAATGATATTAAAACTTTTGTTTCTGTTATTTTATCCAGGGGAATTACGCTTTCAATTGTTTCAGCTTTCTTCCCTTTTTCTTTTGTTATTTCTTCTAATAATATGGCATCCTCGGTCAACCCGTTCAATTTGCCTTCTCTTTTAGTTCCGTCAGCCATTTTTATGGTCAGCTGGCGTTCCACATTCTTTACATATTGCCTGGGCAGGGTAAGTGGTGCATCAATACCCGGCGATGAAACCTCCAGGTTATAAGCATCCTCCAAAACATTCTCCTCCTCCAGATGAAAACCTACATGGCGGCTTATCTGGGCGCAATCTGCAATGCCTATGCCTTTATCACCATCAACCAGGATAACCAGTTTTCCGTTCGAATGCATTTTTACATCCACTAAAAACAGGTCTGGCCTGTCTGCGATCTTTTCTTCTACCAGTTCGGTTACCCTCTTTTCTATGTCCATTGTCCGTACTTTTTTGGCAAAACGATATTATCGGTAAATAAAAGAGGGGACTACTGTCCCCTCTAATTCTTTAATTTGGATGCAAATATAAGCATTTTATTCAATATTTCAAGTGTTTTAGTACTTAAAAATCAAATCAGTGTGCCCCTGTGATCCCGGGCGCTTGTGATCCCTGATGTATTGCCAGGCATCCGTGCCCTCGTTGTGCGGATAATAGCGCAAAAAGTAAGCCTGTCCTTTTTTAAAGGGGGTATCCGGCTTAAAAACCACGATGCTATCTTTCACTATGTATGCTCCGGGTTGCGGGCTTTGAAAATCCTTCAGATCAGTATCCGGGGGCATTTTATAAACAGGCAGTAAACCTTGCCAAACGCTTTTATCGGTATCCCTGCCAATATCATCGATCACCGCTTTATCAAAACCTTTGACGCTTACCGAATGGTTGCTGTCGGTAAGGTTGATGGCAATATTTATTTTGTTGGGTTGATTGGTGCAACCAAAGCCTAATAATAACATTAAAAATATGCCTGTTTTTTTCATAGATTGAAGATGCTAAGATAAACAAACCATGAAGCGCAGGTCTGAAAAAATAATTAGTAAATTAGGTTCCACTTATAGTAGTAAGTATTTTATTTGTTTTTCACTTTGATCCGCAATAAATGAAGATCGTTGTTTTATTTTTCACGCTTTTTTTGACGTCTACTAATTGGTATGCTAATTCGACAAATTTTGAAAAGCGGATTAAATCCATTCATTCTAAAGTTGTAGACTTAACAGACATATTTGCATTGCATGAAGTAAAAGAGTTTAATGAGGTTTACGATAACCCACTAAAATTTAAAGATACTGTATTGCAATACTTAAAACAACCAGAGGATTTCACGAATAAATTAATCGCAATTTGTTCCATGACTAAGCTCCCATTAGATCAATATGTAGATGTGGTAAGTTCATGTTATAATCTTTATCAAAAAAAGGCAATAAACGAAGATTTGCTTGAACGTTGCACATTCAATGAATTTGATTCGAAACACATAATAACTAAACAATATAAGAATCAAAAGCTACAGCATTTATTAATCCAAATGCTGAAAAATAAAGCATTGTCAAAACAATTCAAATCGAGTATAAAGGAAACCTTGAGTGGCAAAAGCTATGCGGACCTTAAAAAAGCTGGCCAAATAAATTAAATTATTACTTCTTCAGCGTTCCTTCAAACAATTTAAATATCCGTTTATATTCATCCGTCCAGCTGCTGGGGACTTCAAAGGCATGGTCTTCTACCGGGTAAGGAGCCAGCCACCAATTGTCCTTATGCAATTCGATCAATTTTTGGGTAAGCCTGATGATATCCTGAAAGTTCACATTCTGATCAACCATACCATGCAGCATCAGCAAATTACCTTTTAAGCCATTGGCAAAGTAAATGGGCGAGCTTTGGCGGTACGCTTTTTCATCATTGTAAGGCTCGTTTAGTATATCATCGGTATAACCATGGTTATAATGCGCCCAATCAGTTACTGAACGGATGGCCGCGCCGGAAGTAAACACATTAGGTTCCGTAAACAGGGCCATCAGCGTCATAAATCCGCCATACGAACCGCCATACATACCCACGTGTTTTGGGTTAACGCCATATTTATCTACCAGGTATTTTACGCCGTCGACCTCATCGCTCAGGTCCTTACCACCCATGTGGCGATAGATGCCCGTACGCCAATCGCGACCGTAGCCTGCACTGGCCGTATAGTCAATGTCTATCACATAATAACCTTTGTCGGCCAGGAGATTATTGAACATATATTCCCTGAAATAATAGCTCCAGGAATAGGTGACATTTTGCAGATACCCCGCGCCATGCACAAATACTACAGCTGGTTTTGCCGGATCAGGAGTTTTCGGCTCGTAAACCCTTGCATATACATCGCTGCCATAACGGTTTTTAAAAGTGATGATCTCGGGCGCGCGCCATGGGTAGGAGTTATATTCCCCGCTAGCCGAATTGGTGATTTTAGTGGCTTTAGCGCCGGGCTTGTTGGCTTGCAGGTACAGATCCCAGGGTTTATTGGTGTATGAATAGCGGATAGCCAGCCATTTTTCATCCGGCGAAAGCGTTATTTCGTTGCCCCCTTTCATAGAAGTGAGTTTAACGGGCGTACCACCATTTACCGGTATTTTGTAAAAATCAGTTACGCCAGGATGCTCCATATTAGCGGTAAAGTAGAACGTCTTTTTATCTCTTGACAATTCAAGCGTTTGCACTTCCCATTTGCCGCTGGTGAGCTGCTTTTTATCACCGGTGCTTACATCTGCCACATAAATATGCGAGTAGCCGCTGGCCTCGCTCTGGTAGTAAAAATGGGTATTATCAATCCAGCCCAAATTGTAAGCACCCGGCCCGCCAACCCAGGCGTCATTATGTTCACGGTCTATCAGGTTCAATTGCCCGGTAGCTGCATCAAGCTTCATGATCCAGCGGTCTTTATTATCCTGTGCGTTCACTAACACCACCGCGTATTTACCGTCTTCGTTCCAATGAGGCCCGGAAATACTCACCTTGCGGTCTTCATTCAGTTTGGTGCGGGCTTCCAGTTCTTTGGGATAATCTTTTATATAATCGGGCAGGTCTTTTATGCCGGGTATCTCTTTGGTCGAAATACTATAAACCGTATCACGCTGCGTATCAAAAATAAACGACTCCGAAGTTGACTGTGGGCCACCCACCTTTTCGCGATTTTGGATATCCTCGGTATAGCCGGATGCGGTCACATAATCAGGCACAATGGTCAATTTTTCATCTTTTGGCGAGGTGATCAAACGATAGGTGATATAGCGGCCATCCGGACTTAAACTTAAACCGCTTATCCGCTTATCATCAACATTGATCTCTTTCAATTTTTCAGGCTGAAGCACTTTCCGTTCAGCGGCATTCCACTTATCATCCTTGGCTTTTTCTTTGATCACGTCAAACAGTTCCAGTTGCTGATCTTTCAGCCATTTTTCCTGCTGATTTGTGTTGCTATTATCTGTTTTGTTGTTATTTCCCTGCCGACCCCTTCTGCCGGTTGGGACCGGTTGCACTGCTGCACCCGAGCGCACAAAATTGGTCAGCTGCTTTAATTCGC
Organism: Bacteroidota bacterium; assembly: GCA_013286565.1. GTDB lineage: Bacteria > Bacteroidota > Bacteroidia > Sphingobacteriales > Sphingobacteriaceae > Mucilaginibacter. The sequence continues at coordinate 15,599 of JABDFM010000016.1, read as the reverse complement.
CGCTGTTTAGTTTTAAAGCATACAGGTTATCATTGCGGATAAACAGTACGCTGCTTTCGTCATTGTTGAAAACCGGGTTGCTTTCGCGGTCGGTAGTGCTGGTAAGTTGAGTGATCTTACCCTTTGCGATATCCGACAGAAAAATATCCCCGTTTTTTTCAAACAGTTTTATCGTATGCTTTTTGTTCCAGTTTCCATTTTCAGGGGGTAATACTTTGCGATCATCCAAACTTACTTTTTGCGGTTTGGTATCTGCGGAGGTAATGCTGTACAATTCTTCGCGGTCAGCGCCATCGGTCGCCCAGTTAAAATAGACCTTTTTGCTATCGTCGCTCCAGTGGACGTTTGAGGGCGAGGTGCCTATCCATTTAGGGTCGCGCGTGATCTTTTCAACGGTCAGGCTATCCAGTTTTTGTGCAAACGTATGGGTGCAGGCAGCCACCAGGAACAGGGTAATCAGTTTCTTCATATTAATATATTGAGCCTTGCAATTTAGCAAATAGATAATAATAGTATTTTTAGCAATTGCATTGTTACAAATATGGAATTAAAGGGAACAGGTTTTACTATTCGTGGATGGAAAAAGGGGGATGAAGTTTCCTTACAAAAGCATGCCAACAACCCAAAGGTCTCCGCTTGCCTGATGGATAGGTTCCCATCACCCTATACTTTAGAGGCTGCTATGTATTGGGTGGATAACCTGCTTGACCAAGACCCTTTGATCAATTTTGCCATTACTATTGATGATGAAGTGATAGGCGGCATCGGTATGGAACCCCGTCAGGATGTGTACCGCAAAACCGCCATATTAGGTTACTGGCTCAGCGAAGAACTATGGGGTAAAGGCATAATGCCCGAAGCCGTGAAACTGGTTACCAACTATGCTTTTACCCAACTTGATCTTATCCGTTTACAGGCCAGCGTTTATAATAAAAATCCTGCCTCCATGCGTGTGCTTGAAAAAGCAGGGTATCAGAAAGAGGGTGTTATGCGGAATGCTGTTATAAAAAATGGAATAATTATGGATGAGCATTTGTATGCTATTCTTAAACAATAAATTCCGTGTTACTCTGTGAAAATCTTTCATAGCCCGTTAAAATACTGGTAACCCCTCCGTTAAATCACCAGATAAAATAACGTAAAACTACTGTCCCTATTTCCGTAAAAACACTGGATGATTCCACTTCTTATGTCTTTAGATTTATTAATAAAACGCTAACAGCCTGCTATTTATAAAGCACCGCTGCGTTATACTATTAGTAAAGGAAAAAAGCTGAAAATCCTTATAAAAAAGTAAGCTCCGTAAGCCGAAAAGGGATCAGAGTAGGCAAACCATAAACCACAAAAAAATGGCAAATTTAAAAGACAATGGGTTTCATGTAAGACTCGATGGCATTAAATTAAGCGAAGATGCCCGCAATCGCATACAAGCCGGGATCCAGGAAGTGTTACTGCGCGAATTGGCGGGCTATTTTCCTGATCCGGAAAATGATACGTCAGTAGGAAACGGATTGATCATTATTCCGCCAAAGTATTGGCGTGGTATCTGGTTCCGTTCATTAGCGCTTGGCGAAGCTGAGAATTTGAAAGGTTACCAAAGCGGACAAAATTCACCTATGGAATTATAATGAAAGCGGGATCAGAAAATAAATTATGTCCCAGTTCTACCTGTCATAGCGGTGCCTTATTATTGGGAGTAGTAAATGGCGATCAAAAAGTTAGCCTGCTTACTACTCCTATCCCGGTAAATGATGAATTTGTAGAAAAAGTGAATGCTGCAGGTGATCCTGAAAGACGGTTTCGTTTTGCGAGCAAATGCGCAAAAAACGGGTGCGCACAATGGACAGGATCGAGCTGTGGCATCATGGATGAACTGGCTGCGGCCAATCATTTATTGGAGGTGATCAACGAGCAATTACCCGACTGTGCTATTCGTCCTACTTGCAGGTGGTATAGCCAGGACGGGGCAATGGCCTGTATGATATGCCCTTACGTGGTTACACAAAGCGAAAAGCCGGTTCCTGTTAGCATCGAAGCACAACCTTAACGCGGCTCCGCGTTAAGGTTTTAGAAATTAGCACAAAACTTAATTCATTATCCTGCCGCCCAGGTCTACCGTTTTGGCAAAGGGGTTCAAATACCTGTTCGTCAACACCGCGAACTCCAGCCGGGTTACGGGGCGGTTAAGATCAAACGTACCGGTTAACTTAAAAGTAGTTGGCCATGCTTTTTGCAGGTATATCTGCAAAGTTTTGGGATCGGTAAGCGTATAGTCACTAATAAGCGAGATCAGGTTGCCCAATGTAAATTTTTCGCCCGGTTTTTCTTTATTGAACCACAGGAAGCCACGGGTATATAACTCAGTTATAATTGGCTTTATTTCTTCGGTGCCAACCATCTCATTCGGCTCAAAATTGAACTCTGCTCCATTGCCGTTTACCTTTTGAATACCTTTTAGCAAACCAGTAGCGCTGACCTGCTGTATTGCCCTGAAGTGCGGGTCTTTTGGGGAGATATCAGTAAATGGCAATAGATAACCTTTAAAATCCAATATCTCGCCTTGTATTTTTCGCACACTCAGGTGTTTAGTAGTGGTTTTAAAGAAAGCGCAGAATGCAGCAACTGTTCCCGTACCTTGTCCTAACTCTATTTCTACCGGTAAGTTTTTCTGCATATTGCTTTCGTGAAAAACACCATCCACAACCAGTAAATTATCCTCACTGCTGATCACTACCGTACCCATGGGGATACAGTAAAAGGGATATGCTGGATAGCCCCCTTCCGGCGCATTATCCTTTGCAAGCGGCAGCCACTCGCTTGTTGCTATGGATGTCCGGTATTCGTTCGGGCTGCCATCCGCTTTGAAAGCATTATACCCTCGTATTTTTGCACCTATCTTTTTTATTATATCTGCTGTTTCCGTGGCATCTATCAGCACTTTAGTTTTGATGGTTACCGCTTTGCCATTGATAGCGACGATCACTTCCCAACCTGTGCCGTCTTTTTTTATATTCGTCCAGGTAGTGTTGAGTTTGATGCTGAGGTTCTTCACCGTATCAGTCATCTCCCTGAATACCTGTGCACCCATCTCCGGCGCAAAACGCAGAATGGCATTATATGCGGTGTCGTAACCTGTTTGACTTTTATAATGACTGGTTATCCTCTGTCTGAATTCTCCCCAGATACCTGAAGGGATATTGCGGTTTGCATAGATCACCAGCGTCTTTTCTGCCAGGGGAAATCCACCTAACAGCGAATCCTGTGTTATCAGTAAAGTTTTTACCTTACTGCGGGCGCATTGCAGTGCAGCCGCCACGCCACCAGGGCCGCCTCCGATAACCAATACATCGGTTTTAATGGTTTCGGCATGGGCAAATGAAAAAACGAAAAACAGCAGGATTACAAGTAATTTTTTTATCATCAGTTTAAGTAAACACGTGTAAAACGCTAAATTATGCTAAAGCTTGCCCGGAGCAAAATTTATACTGCGATTGTCAAGATTGGGCTTGGGCTATTGATAACGCAAGGTAAAATATTTATACTTGAATAATTTGCCTTACAAACCAATTAATTAAACACGATTAGCCATGACCGACGAAGAATTAAGATACCCGACCGGGAAGTTTAAACCACCTGCTTCCTATACCCAGCACAACATTAACGGCTGGATAAATGATATAAAAATATTGCCCGGAAAACTGCGCAATGCGGTGATCGGCCTGAACGAAGATCAACTGAATACGCAGTACCGTACTGGTGGCTGGACCATCAGACAGGTGATCCATCACGTAGCGGATAGCCACATGAATTCTATTATCCGTTTTAAATGGGCGCTCACCGAAGATAATCCCAAAATCAAAGCTTATGAAGAAGCCGACTGGGCACTGCTGCCCGATTACCGCCTGCCGGTTGAGCCATCCCTGAAAATGCTTGATGGTATCCATCAGCACATGGTGGCGCTTTTTGAAAGTTTTACCGAGGATCAGTGGAACCGGACATTCATCCATCCCCAAACGGGTGATAGTGTAACCCTTAAACGCAACCTGGCCCTATATGCATGGCATGGAAAGCACCATTTAGCTCATATTACGGAGACGATAAAGAGATTTTAAATATGTAGAGACGCAAAATATTGCGTCTCTACGGAATTGCATCAAAACACGTTAAACAAATTATACTCCAGCCTTACCAGGTAAGTATTTATACTGGTGCGCACCATGTTGTTGTATAAAGGTGTTCTGTAAGAAAAATCAACCCGGAAAACACTGTTAAATATCAGCTGAACAGCCGGGGCCGCATCCAGGTAGCTTTGCCCATAACCCGGATTGGATTTCCCCAGTAATTCGGCATAGATATTCAGGTTTACCTGGTTATAATTATTATATGATTTAGGCAGCAACAGGTAACCTGCCGACAGGGTATAGCCTACCGCATCGTGTGCATTCCCGATTGGTAGATGGTATCCACCGCTGTTATCCAGCGCATGCAAGTAACTTGCCGATGCCGATAGCGCCAGCTTGTGCAACAGTTGGGTAAATACCACACCTGTCTGGAAACCGCTGTTATCTCCTTCAAGTGATATTTCCTGGTTCACCAGTGGGTTATTGATATCCGAAACTTTCGCAAACACCGCCCCGCGGAAATGCTTCTGCACTGAATCTATCGATAAAAAACGGTATTTGGCATACGCGCTGCCGCCTTCGAAATGCTGCTGACTATGATAATAATCTGATTCATATAAAGTACCATGTATCATCAGGTGTTTGCTGGCGCCGAACATCACTTCAAGACTGGTGCGGTCTTTATATACCGGGTTAAAATAGCCCTGGTTCTCCAGCCGGATACCGATAGAATGGGTTGCCATATTGCTGGCCGGTTCGGTATTTACATACAATTCCTGCGAAAAGGCGGGGCATATCATCCCCGAAAGGATGACAGCAAATAATATACTCTTCATAAGCCCGCGATTATATGGCGATATGATAGGTATGCCCGGTTTCGGCTTTTTCGGCCAACTGGCTGCTGTATTTTTTATATACGGCTGCAGGTGCAAAACCTTTATCAACCACAGTTACCATCACCGGCCCGGTCAAAGGTTTATCGCCACCGCTAACAAAACGATAGGTGTCGCCACCATAACTAAAGGCGTTATTGCTAACCTTGACGTTCTCAAAGTTGAACTGGGCTTTGAGGTTGTTGACGAAGAAACCGGCGTTCTCCACCTTTTTGCTGATCTGCTCCAGGTTTACCGGCACGTCCTTTTTAAAGGTGATCACAAAAACATTGCGGTTCAGATCGGCTTTGATATCGCCTATAAAGTTGAGGGTGCGTAATGATTTTTCAGTCGCTTTGGAGCACATGGAGCAGGTAAGCCCGCTAACTTGTAATTCGGCTTTGGTAAACTGCGCTTTTGCCGCGCTGATGGTAGTGATAATTAGAATTATAAATATTTTAAGGGTTTTCATGTTGATCAAAAATTAATGTTAAAAAATAAACCGGCGGTAATTGCTTACCGCAACTCATTAGATAAAATTAACGATGATCAGATCCTGAATGTGCAGTTTTTCAAAAAAATAGGAATGTCCGGCGTCAGTGGCGGACCGCGATCCAGTAGCCTTTCAGTAGAGGGGTTTTGAAGCGCGGGTGAAACAACTGTAAAGTCTAAATTGATCAAAGCCAGTGGAAACAACTTCCCCCAAAACAAAGGCGAACCAATTTGATGTGCGTCCTTAACCTTTACTTCTATGTGCCGGTCTTTGCAGCATTTCATTTTGCTGGTTTGCAAAACCTTTGTACAGGCAATAGCGGACGCATCGATCTTAACTGATGAAAGCCGGTCAAAACAATAATGGAAGTTCAGCACAAAGCCAAATACCGTACCAACGTACAGCATTATTAACCCTATTGCGACTGATCTTTTAAGCATTAAGCCAAAAATACTTGTTTACATTATCATTACCAATTGTTTAGATCAGTTATATGTAATAATTAATATCTTAGTCGGGTAAAACCAACAACTATGAAGAAGATATATTTTTATTTAGCAGCCATCCTTCTGGCATGCATTTCGCAAAATGGCAACGCCCAACAGCTTAAAACTCCGCAACTTAGTTCCACACAAACCATTATACAGGACCTGGGTTTGGGCCAGATCACTCTTACTTATTCACGCCCGGATGTAAGGGGGCGTAAGATATTTGGCGCTATGGAACCTTATGGTGTGGTATGGCGCACAGGCGCAAACGCGGCTACCTATATCAAGTTTACTGATGATGTAACTATCGAAGGTAATAAAGTACCTGCAGGCGAATACGCTTTGTTTTCCATTCCCGATCAAAACGAGTGGACCATTATCCTGAACAAAACAGCAAAACAATGGGGTGCTTATACTTATAAAGAAGCTGATGATCTTTTACGTTTTAAGGTGAAGACCGGCCATCTAACCAACCCAATGGAAACGCTGACCATGCAGTTTAACAATGTTGATAAAACCCAATGCGACCTGGAACTGAAATGGGAGAATATTTCTTTCTCGTTCCATATCAGTACGGATGTGGATACCAAAGTAATGGCCAATATTGATGAGGTGATGAATGGTGATAAGAAGCCTTATTTTGAAGCCGCTCTTTATTATTACGAGAATAACAAAGACCTGAAAAAAGCTTTAGAGTGGATCAGCACCGCTGAAAAGAATGAACCAAAATCACCATTTTATAAAGTTTGGAAAGCCCGAATCCAATTAAAGATGGGCGATAAAGCAGGTGCTCTTTCTACCGCACTGGATGGCGTTAAACTAGCCAAAGACCAAAACGACAAGGAATATGAGCGTTTGAACCAGGCCGTTGTTGACCAGGCGAAATAACGGAAGAATTTCGGATTTATTTGATTTGTCATTCTGAGCGTAGCGAAGAATCTATTCGCAGTTAGACCCTTCGCTACGCTCAGGGTGACAAAATTTTAAGAAGTCTCGCCTACAGGGGGAGATTTAGAGGGGGCCAAATTGATCACCCCTGCAATAAGTATCAGCAAAATACAGCCAATGGCGTTCAGCCACAAGTAGGCTACAATTTTATAGTTACCGATAATATAAACAGCTATCTCGGTGAGTATGGCGGCGATGAATACGGATGTGCCGCGGATCTTTTTGAAGTAAAAGGCCACTACAAAAACACCCAGTATAGTACCATAAATATAAGAGCCTAATTTGTTGACGTACTCCAGCAAATTACCCACCTTACTGGCGTATAAAGCCATCAGCACACAAACGATACCCCAAAATACGGTCGCCAGTCTTGAGGCCAGTAAATAGTTTTTGTCGGATGCGCCGGGGTTGATAATGCGTTTATAAATATCAACCACGCTGGTTGAGGCCAATGAATTTAATGCGCTTGCCGTTGAACCCATCGAAGCCAGGAACACGATCGCGATCAGCAATCCGATCAAACCACGGGGCAGGTAACGGGTAACAAAACTCAGGAACACGTAATTGGTATCATCCCCGTTTGCTTTCTCATTGTTTTTTTTCATGACGGCAATGGCTTCCTTGCGGATATCACCAGCTTGTTTGTCGGCCACTTTCAAGGCATCCTGCGCCTGTTTGATCTGGTTCGCATCTTTGCTATCAAAGGCTTTAACCATGTCCTCTGCCTTACTTTTTCTTTGTTCAAACGCGGCGGTGTATTGAGTATCCAATTTGTTATACTGTGCAGCATAATTGCTTTGCTGTACCTGTTTTACCTCGTATTGGTTAAAAAACATGGGCGGGCGGTTAAACTGGTAGAAAGCAAAAACCAAGACCCCTATCAACAGGATCAAAAACTGCATGGGTATTTTAATCAGTCCGTTCATGATCAAACCGAGGCGACTTTGACCTACCGAACTACCTGTTAAATACCGCCCCACCTGGCTCTGGTCGGTACCGAAATAGGAAAGCTGTAAAAAAAAACCGCCGATAACCCCGCTCCATATATTGTATTGGTTCTGGCGGTCAAATTTCCAGTCGATCACATTCATCCTGCCCAGTTTGCCCGCTAATTTAATGGCATGGGTAAAACCCACGCCATGCGGCAACAGGCACACCACCAGCAATCCCGCCAAAAACATACCCGAAAATATGATGCTCATTTGCAGTAATTGGGTATAGGATACCGCCTTCGTTCCGCCGTAAACGGTGTAAAATATTACCAGCCCGCCAATAAAAAGCGTGGTGTAAACGGTATTGATATCCAAGATGGTTGATAAAATGATGGATGGCGCGTAAATAGTGATGCCCGTAGACAAGCCCCGCTGAACAAGGAACAGGAACGAAGTAAGTGCCCGTGTTTTCAGGTCGAAACGCTGTTCCAAAAATTCATAGGCCGTATAAACTTTCAGTCGGTGGAAGATGGGCACAAAGGTCACGCATAGCACGATCATGGCCAATGGCAGACCGAAGTAGAACTGCACAAAGCGCATCCCGTCTGAATAAGCCTGGCCGGGTGCGGATAAAAATGTGATGGCACTGGCCTGCGTAGCCATTACCGATAAGCCGACTGTGTACCAGCGCATGGAACGACCGCCCATCAGGAACTGGTCGATATTTTGATTTTTCCCGCTTTTCCAAACGCCATAGACTACTATGGTCAGCAGGGTGGCGCCAAGAACGATCCAATCGGGTAAGCTCATTTAAATGTGATGGTAATGAGCCAAAATACGAAAATTAAAAAAACCAGCCATACGATAACGATACCGTAAAACTGGTTCCAGTTTTTTATGAATGAAGGTAATTCAGGATCAACGTTGCTCACGGCCACGCACAAACACGCTTTGGAATAAAGCGGCGAATAACAGGCCCACCACACCGAGGGAGAATATCCAGGTAAAGCCCTGGTCAATAACTACGCCGATAAAAAGACCGGTAAGCAAGCCTACTATGTAATATAAAGCGCTAAAGTTTACTTCTTCTTTTGCTTCTTCGTGTTGATGTGCCATGTTCTGTTGAGTTATAACGCTACAAAAGTAATTTTTTATATGATGTGTAGCAAGGGGGTATTTAACTTTTCGTCATGCTGTCATTTAAGAAGGATTAGACTTACGAAGTTTTTAAAACTTCGTAAGTCTTTCTAATACCAAGAGCGCTGTCACCCTGTTTTTACGGATTCGTTTTCGGCTTATTCAACAAATTAATAAACAACCGGTACGCACCCGGTACCCCAGCCGGCAATTGCCTGAAGAACGATAGCGAGGTATAAACAAATCTCCCTTTACCGTATTGCGTGGTGATCAGGGCGCCGTCTTTTGGGGCTTCACCGGGATCATTCATTTGCAGCACTTTTTGGTATTGCGGGTCGGCATCTTTGGTGAAGTATAGTCCGCGCTCCTGCACCCATCCGTCAAAATCTGATTGGCTGATCTTATTCGGATAATTTAAAACCGGATTGTTGGGATCGATAATGGTCACTTTGGCGTTCTCGTCGGTCACGCGTTCATTCACCACTTTAAAAGGGTACGGACCGATCTGTTTGGTTACCAAACCACCATTGTTATTGTACTGCACCAATAAATTGCCACCGTTTTTCACATATTCCATTAGTTTAGGCTGCTCAATAGCTAAGCGGGTGTTCACATTATAGGCTCGCACCCCAACTATGATGGCGTCATAGCCGGAAAGATCGCCGTTGAGGATCTCGTTCTCGGTGAGGTCATGCACTTCGTAGCCAACCTGGCGTAAAGCATCTTTTATCAAATCGCCTGCGCCATCAATATAACCTATCTTTTTGCCTGCTATTTTAAGGTCGAGCTGTAATAATTTAGCCTGTGCAGGCGGGAAGATGGTAATATTGGGGATATGCTCATAATGTATGGACAGGATGCTATAATTATACACCTTCGGGTCCATGCCCAAAGTTACCTGCGCTTCCAACACACCGGTTTGAGATTGATTGCCTGACGGTGTTACCGTAAAATCCTGCTCCCATTCGTCGCCTTTGGCTTTATTGTTAAAAGCCGCACTCTCCGGACTTGATTTCCAGCCTTCAGGCAGATTTAACCGGATATTCCCGGTGGCGGCATTTTTAAAACTCTTCAGTTTTACCTGCACCGTTTGCGGCTGTTGAGAATTAAAAATGTAAACCTGACTTTGGAGGTTGGCAGTTACAGGCGGAGCGATCTGCACCGGCTGATAGATTTCACCTTTGGCGGGATCTACGTATTTGTACGCCAATTTCCTATCAATAGTAATAGGATGGCCTTCAACCAAAAACTCAAATTCCACAGTTGGCGCACCAGGGTTTTCGGGGTTGCCTACATTTCCATTATTGCTGATATCGTAAGAACCGATTGGGTGTGGCGACTCCAGCCAATAGGGCTGTGATATACTGCCGGTTATACAGTCATTTTCGAAAGTCTGGAGTTCATTTGTTGGCAGAAGCTTATCTTTATTGGTAAGCTGTAACGCGTAATGTGCTACTTGTTCCATGAATACCGAAGTGGCGCCTATGTTATCAGGATGTTGAATTACTGTGAGGCCATCTAAAGAAATATTAAGACCATAGCGGCTTATTATCTGCGAGCGAATATTCATCTGCTCGCCCTGTGCGTAAGTAAGGTCAGTGGCATAAGCTTCAAACCACAACCCTGCACAAGCTGCTATCAGGTTGCTCAGTTCCTTGGTTTTCTGGTCACGCCAATATACATTCTGGACTTTTTCCATGCGGTCCAGCAAGCTAACCAATTTGGGGATCGACTTTTCAGGATGATCTACGTCAAAATTTTTATTGATCCCTTCTATGTCATTACCTACAGCCTGATTGCCAACACGCGCCCAGGTCGTATTTACCCCATCCATCAGGTCATCCTTTGGTGCATCGCCTAAAATTGTTTTAAAATATTCATAAACATCGCCCCTCTGCCTTGCCGAGCCGAAGCCTTGCGTTTTATGGTTCGAGCGGCTTTCGGCGGCCATTTCGCCATAGCCTTTGCCGAGTATTGGGTTATAAACACCCACATTTATTTTAAACTGGTCGGGCGCGGTAGTGTTAATCGTACCGAAACTAAAGGTATTCCACATCAGGCGTTTTGCCTGCCAGGTTTGTACATATTTTAGTTGTTCGGGGAAGCGTTTAGGATCGGCAGCGGCGGTAAATGCCTCCTGCGCCAATATAGCTGATGCCGTGTGGTGCCCGTGCCCGCCTTCGCCTGTAGTTGGGAAACGGCAGATGATCACATCTGGTCTGAACTTGCGGATCACCCAAACCACATCGCCCAAAACTTTTTCCTTATCCCAAAATTTCAGCGTTTCATCCGGCCCTTTGGAAAAGCCGAAATCATTGGCCCTTGTGAAAAACTGTTCTGCGCCGTCGACTTTCCGGGCGGCTAAAAGTTCTTGCGTGCGTATCAATCCAAGCAATTCGCCCTGCTCGTTGCCTATCAGGTTTTGGCCGCCATCACCACGGGTCATGGACAAATAGCCGGTACGGTAATGTTTTTCCTGCGCCAAGTAGGCCAGCAGGCGGGTGTTTTCATCGTCAGGATGGGCGGCTACATACAGCACACTGCCCAGCACATCCAGCTTTTTAAAGTTCTGCTCAATGGTTGCAATATCAGTGGGAGGAGCGGTTTGCGCCTGAACATTACGGATGATAAATAGAAGTATCAGGAAAAAGAAAGTACGCTTCATGGTGATAAAAAAGAGTTGAAAGATAGGCAGCTATATTTAATCAATCAAATGTAAAACAAAACTGTTACACCATAAGAGCCAAGAATCAAGATTCAAGAACCAAGATGATAAAGAGGCGGTTTAATCGTTTTATGAAATTGTAGCTGCCTATTTCTGCTCTTGAATCTGGCTCTTGGTTCTTGAATCTTTTCAATAATTAGATTGAAAATCATAAATTGATAATCAAATGATTACATTAAAATAACAAAAGTATTGTTAAAACAATCAATCGATTGATTAATTTTGCACCGGAAAAAAGAAATGGATAAAGATAAGATAGATAAAAAGGACCATATCCTGGATGTTGCTGAAAGGGTTTTTTCACAACTCGGATTTGATGGCGCTTCCACCCGGACGATATCCGGCGAGGCAGGCGTAAATATGGCTATGCTTAATTATTACTTCGGTTCAAAAGAGGGATTATTCCTGGCAATATTCGACCGCAAGATCACTTCCATGAGGACTTTTCTTCAGAACATAGCTAATGACGAAAGCCTCAATGCCTGGGAAAAGATGAATACATACATTGATATGTATGCCGATAAGGTAGTGGTGAACAATTGTTTTCAAAAACTACTATACCAGGAAATGGCCAAAACCCGAAAGGGCGACCTGATGGACAGTATCATCGGTATCCTGATGGCCAACGCAATGGAACTGCGCAAAATATTACAGGAAGGTATTGACAAGGGCCAGTTCAATAAGGATGCAGATATGGATATGGTGATAGCCACCCTGTACGGAACAAAAAATTACATCATCAATACCCCACAAATTACGTCCGCGCTGCTTGGGTATGATGTGCAGGATGATATGGTGATCGAAGAAAAATTAAAGCCCCGTATTAAAAATTATATAAAAAATTTGCTAAAGGCTTATCTGCTGGCTGAAAACCATACTGAATTTAAAAACTAACGAGCCCGATGCAATCGATAATCACAATAAACATGACTACACACATAAATAACCAACTCAACCCTCACCTGTTAAAAAGGTTAATAGGCGTTTTACTTATCCTGACCTTGGGTTTGCTCCTCGCAAATATCGCTTATGGCCAGGACAGGACACTTACACTGGATGAAGCCATTAAACTGGGTATCCAAAACAGCAAAGTATTAAAACTTTCGCAAGCCAAGATAGACCAGGCTGTTTCCAAGTACAACCAGGCTAAGGACAGCGCCTTACCTACCGGCAGCGCCAGTTTTGCTTATGACCGTGCCGAAATTCCAGCCAACAAACTGGATTTTGGTCCAAAACTCAGCTTTGGCCTGCCTAAGAACAATAATGCTTACCTTGGTATAGTATCATTAAACGAGCCCATATTTGCTGGCGGAAGATATAAATACGCCCGCGAGTCAACTGACCTGCTGACCAAAGTATCGCGTTTGGATGCCGACAAGGATAAGGACGAGATCACTTATGACATCATCGATTCCTACTATAACCTGTATAAAGTATTACAGAGTAAAAAAGTAGTGGATTCAAATCTGAAATCCATCGATGCGCAGATACACCAGTCGCAGCGTTTTTTTGACCAGGGATTGGTTACCAAAAACGATGTGCTGCGTTTCCAGTTACAGCGCGCAAATATTGAGCTGAACGGGATCGACCTGGAAAGCAATCGTAAAATAATCAATTACAATCTGGATATTTTATTGGGCCTGCCAGAAACCACCCAGATCAACATAGATCAGATCAAAGAAGCCGACAGGCAGATAGGGCCATTAAGCGGCTATATAGACACCGCTATGATGAGCCGCCAGGAAGTACAGCAATTGGTAATACAATCAAAAATTGCTGAAACAAATATTAAAAGTGTACGGGCTAATCAGTTGCCAACGCTTGCCGCTTCATTTGGTACCTATTATATAGATGCAAACATTGATCCGCTGCCTAAATCGGGTAATTATATTACGCCTGTAGTGGTTGGTTTAACTTTTGACTGGAACTTCTCCTCCTTATGGACCAATAAGAACAAAGTTTCAGAAGCCAGGATACAGCGCGACCAGGTTTCGATCAACCAAGGTATTGTTGCCGATAATATCCGCAGGGATGTAAACAATAGCTATGAGAGTTACCAGGCTGCTATTAGTAAAATAAAGCTGCTGCAAACCTCTATAGACCAGGCCGGCGAAAACAATAAAATACTCGAATCAAAATACAAAAGCAATATCGCGTCAGCCACTGATAGGGCGGACGCCGAAACCCTGCTTTACCAGGCCGAGATCAATTTAGAATTGGCCAAAGCAGATGCAGGACTTGCTTATTACACTTTATTAAAATCAACCGGAAAGCTAAATAAATAAATGTGCAGATGTGCAAATATGCAGATGCCCAGCAAAAACTAAATCACTCATTCACTCACTCGATAATTCAACAATTAAAATAAAATGGCACAAGAACAAGAACCCAAAAAGAAACCCAATAGAGTATTACCTATAATACTTGGTATCATACTGATAGGTGGTATCGCATTCGGGATAAAAGAATATATCTATTACGGAAAACATATTGATACGGATGATGCACAGATCGACGCTGACATCAGCCCGGTAGTAGCTCGTGTTGGCGGCTATGTGGACAGCATCTTTTTTGAAGAGAACGGCCACGTAACAGACGGACAGGTTTTAGTAAAACTGGACGACCGCGACTATAAAGTAAAATTAGAGCAGGCATTATCGGCACAAAAAGGCGCAAGTGCGGGCGTTGGTGTTGGTCAGTCGCAAATAATTGCCACTGCGGCCAATTCATCAAGCGCAAGGGCCAATGTAGAATCTACCGCTGCAAGGCTCGAAAAAGCAAACAAGGATTACGCGCGTTACGCTAACCTGGTGAAGGACGGTTCTGTAACACAACAGGTATTTGATCAGGCAAAATCAGATCGTGACGTTGCCGAGGCTAATTACCGCGCTGCACAGGATCAATACAAAGCTGCTTTAGAGCAGGTAGGCACCAGCCGCAACCAGTTAAAAGTTACTGATGTAGGCGTTACCCAAAAACAAGCGGATGTTGATTATGCTAAATTACAATTGTCATACGCCACGGTTACATCTCCTTCAAGCGGTATCGCATCAAAAAAGAATATTCAGATCGGCCAATTAGTGCAGGCCGGGCAAACTTTATTTTCAATTGTTAATGATAATAGCCTTTACATTACTGCCAACTTCAAAGAAACCCAGCTAACCAATTTAAGAGATGGTCAAAAGGTAAAAATTGATGTGGATGCCTATCCAGACCTGGATCTGAAAGGCGAGGTATACAATTTTGCTCCCGCAACAGGCGCTAAATTCTCCTTATTACCTCCAGATAATGCTACCGGGAACTATGTAAAAGTAGTGCAGCGTATACCTGTAAAAATAAAGATCGATGCTGATAAAGAAACCTTGTCAAAGTTGCGCCCGGGTATGAGCGTAAGTGTTTCTGTAACTAAAAACTAAAATAATGGCCGAAACAGGGTTTAGAAAATGGATCATTACCATTACGGTAATAACGGCCGCGCTGCTTGAGCTGATCGATACCACGATAGTGAATGTAGCCCTGCCGAAAATTCAGGGTAACCTGGGTGCGACTCTCGAGGATGTTGCCTGGGTGGTAACGGGTTATGCGGTGGCCAATGTGATTATATTACCGATGTCAGGATGGCTGGGCAGTTTTTTTGGCCGGAAGAATTACTTCCTCACCTCTATCATTGTATTCACGATAGCATCATTTCTTTGCGGTAATTCTACGTCATTGGACGAACTGGTTATATTCCGCATACTACAGGGTCTGGCCGGTGGCGGTTTGATCTCTACGGGTCAGGCAATTTTGCTCGAAACGTGGCCACGTGAACAGATAGGTACCGCAACGGCCCTATTTGGTTTGGGAGCCGTAGTAGGGCCAACAGTGGGCCCAACTATCGGTG
>JABDFM010000015.1 GCA_013286565.1 Bacteroidota bacterium | reverse complement strand
CATTTTTTAAAGAACCTTTAGAAAACCAATTTCATGGCCCGCTTCCGGGGTTAACTATAAATTAATTATGGCTGAAGTTTATCAGTCATATCAAAATGATCAAATGCTTTTGAGCCATCAGGCATCTGGTTAAAAGCAGCGTATAAAACACACTTTTTATCCTTGTCTATCCCAGGCATTACATTACCGATCACCTTTCTGATGTGCTCATTTTCTTTCTTTAAGGCAATTGTATCCGCCAATTTGATATCTGATAAATAATAGATCATCGGGAAAACCCCATCCGGTGTTTTTTGATTTAACACCCGGAATATCATAGGCTGTGTGGATACCTGTTTAACGGTGTAAGGGAAGTTATATTTGTGGTTCAATTGGTCAGCTACCTGGTCGGCAAAGCTTTTTATTCCAGCTTCCTGCTGGTACTGCCAGCCCTGGCAGGGATGAATGCAATCCTGGGCCTGCTGCATCAAATTTGCCGCATCAACCAGGTATTTTTTATCATAGTCCTCTTTCGCCAGTTTAAAAAGTTCAGGCGCGGTTTTACCGTTTACCGCATATTCATCCAGGTCAAACCTGTTTACTTTCCATCCGTAATCATATTTGCCATATACCGCGGTTATCATATACCCGATAGCATTCTTTTTCGGAACAAAGTGCGCAACGTATATCTCGTGGGTGAGGGTATCGTAATGCATATTATAATTGTTTACACCCAGGTTGTCCGCTTTAATGGTATTCTTATCCTTTGGGTTGTTAACAATGTAAAATTCGTCCAGAAGCTCATAGTCGGCCTCATTAAGCCTGTTACTGAGTAGTTCGATCTGCCTGAGCCTGGTAGGGTCGCTTACAAATTCATTGGACATTAAACCCTCCAGCAGATGGGGGTTATTTGCTTTTAGCTCGGCTAATAGTTTGGTATTCAGGCTGTGAAAATCGTCTCTTTGGCCCGACTTTATTTGGTCGTTGCTATAGATGCCTGGCTTGGCCGGTTTGCAGCCCTGCAAAGTACAGATCAGTATTAAACAAGTAAACAGGCTTACTAAAAATGGTTTTGGTTGCATATAATTAGTGATAAGGTGGTATGTTAGTTTTGGTTCACGATTATACCACTTTTGCAATTATGCTGCAAAAAAATCAGCTAAAAAATATCTAACGTAGTTAGCGATTGAATTTATTCTACAATATTCCCTTTTGCGCCTTTTGCAGTAAGCCCTGTACGATCGGTAACTTTCCCCTTAGAGATCTGAACAGCTATTCCCTGCTTCGATATTGCCGAAATATTGGTTAGCGGGGTTTCGCCATTATCAGTAACAGCTATGGCAACTGAGTTATCGCCGTTGGCAATTATGTCCCCTTTGATGGTCAGTTTATGTACAATTCCCCCTTCTACATGGTAAGAATGTACATTGTCGCCCTGGGTTGTAATGCCGCCTGAAATTTTCAACTCCCCAATCTCACCGCCTGGCTTAACGCTAATGGCATCAGCAGGCAGCGTCATAATTACCCCTTTAACAAGCGATTGCCCTACCGACCCATTGGTTACAACCCCGTTTTTCACTTCGATGCTGCCTACAGGTTTACTAAACTGCATCCCGATGGAACCGTTTCCATGCGTAATGATGGAATGGAAAATCGCTTTTGTAACCGTGCCATCGTACTGGTTGAACCCCCTTGCTCCCGAACCAAACGTTTCCACTTTGTCTTTGGCTTCAAATTCATCAACCGTACCGAAGTTTACAAAGCCGATACCGCTTGGGCCATAAGATACGATAGGTTTTTCGGCCACCCATTTTTCTACATGCCCCCAGGTATCTAATACCATATCGTTTACACCGTAAGTGGTTACCGGACCATTGTGGCTCAGGTTTTTCACTTTAGTGCCATATACTATAAAAACGCCTGCGGTGATCATATTCGGTTGCCCGAAAGGCAGCATCCCGTTTGAATGGATATCGCCGGTGGTGATCTTATCCGCAATTACCCAGCCCCCGTTATCACTAAAGCCACAAATAAATAAACCGGCGCCAATTACCGGGGCCCCTTTTCGCCCAAGACTGATATTGGTTAAAGTAGCGTTGATCACACTATTGGGGTCGCTGTTATAATTGTAAACCGTAAAAGCGCCCTGGTAAACATTAACGCCATATTTCTGCGGCTGTTCCGAATACCTGCGGGCATCGCAAGCCACAATATCAACATTATCTGCTATGAGCCTTGTTTTGGTGGTGCCTGCCCTGGTTAATATTTGAACCTGTCCTGTAACGGTAAGATTTTTTAAGGTCAGCGTCCCCAGATCAGCATGATTACTTAATGTATAGATAGCCCTGTTATTGGGATTGGTTTGAATAGTTAGATCAGCAACTTCATTGTTGGCCGTTAATCCAATGCCATCGCTATTATTAAAACTGATGATGCATTTTTCTTTGTCAACCCCCGTTAAACTAAAACCAACGGGTAACACGATAGCATACGGACATAGGATAGAGGTTTGCAGTTCTAAATTTTTTGGGACATTATTATCCAATGCAGCCATCAGATCGGTCAGCGAGTTAATTTTGGTTTTCATGGTATGTGTTTGTTTTGGGTAAGATGGATTTAGCCAGTGGCCGATGATTTCGATAGCTATCAGGACCCGGCGTAGCGAATTTAGAAAGAAAACGTGATAAAAAGCAATATGGATTCCTGTGGAAATAACATCTATTTTCACCGGTCAATTCACCCAACTTATCTCAATTAAATTTCATGTTATCCAAAACTCATTTTTAGCTATATACTTCTGCCCTTGTCCTTTAGCTTTTCACCCGGTTTAAAATTTTACTCAATTTGGGGAAGCTGATAACCATTTCGGGGAAATGCTGCTATTAATATTTAAAGCCTGTGTTAATATTTATCGTTATAAAGTATAAATCGATAAGCAATACTTAATAAAATTGAGCAAAAAGAAACTTTAGATGTTTATCAGTAACCCCTTGATTTAAAGAATATTATTAACCATTTTTGGTGTTTACGACCCCGTTTATTGGCATTATTGTTGGTTAAAGCATATGACCTATTGATTGAAAACTATGAAAACACGTACCCTTTATATGTGGCTTATACTTAGCCTTGTACTGCTAAGTAATAATATATTTGCCCAAACGAAGCCTAATATTTCCTATTCGCC
The DNA here is from genome assembly GCA_013286565.1 of Bacteroidota bacterium. GTDB lineage: Bacteria > Bacteroidota > Bacteroidia > Sphingobacteriales > Sphingobacteriaceae > Mucilaginibacter. The sequence goes on along the minus strand of JABDFM010000015.1, from coordinate 54,053 downwards.
ATCTACCGAGGTTTATACCTTAAACACTGCTATTACAGGCCCCGCGCTTTCAAATTCAGGAGGGGTAGTGGCCACTTTTGCTTATGGGACTGGTACCCAGCCTACAGGGGGCACTTTCAATAACCCTTATGGTATGGGCACCGACCCATCGGGCAATGTTTATGTTATTAATTATGGCAACAATACGATAAGCAAATACAGTGCAGCAACCGGTACGTTCGTTAGTAATAATTATTTTACCGGCGGTGCATTGTCAAACCCGGCAGGTATTGCATTTGATAATGCAGGGAATGCCTATATTTTGAACTACAACCATACAAATAATGGGCAGGGCAACCATCATGGTAATGCTTATGTGGAACAATATAATTCAGCAGGTGTATATCAATCAACTATAGTTCAGGGTTTGGGTACCGCTACCAGCATTGCAATAGACCTCAACAATAACATCTATATTGCGGAAGGCAGCTACAATGGCGGCAACCAAACAGTTGCCCAATATAATACCAGTGGACAGCTTGCTTTTACGCTTAACAGTACCCAGATCACCAACCCGGTAGGCGTGGGCGTTGATGGTGCAGGTAATATTTATGTGTTAGATGACACTAACAATGACGTTGTTAAATTTAATTCTGCCGGTACTTATCTGTCAACAGTTATTACTGGGTTAGGCAGCAATGTATTAGGGATATATGTTGACGGCGCGGGCAATATATATATAGGCAATTCGGGGACAGGTGGCGCAACAGGCAATACATCGGGAAGTGTAAAGGTTTACGACTCGTCCGGCAACCCATTAGTCTCTATAACCGGTCTTAATGACCCTGAGGGCGTTGTTACGGACAACAAAGGAAATATGTACGTATCTGATTACACCAATAACACGGTAACCAGATACCCGCCTGTTGGGGGGTATTATTTGAGCGGACTTTTACCGGCAGGTTTAAGCTTTAGCAGCACCACAGGTACTTTTAGCGGCACGCCTACAACTACATTTAATGCTACAGCCTATACCATTACTGCATATAATGCAAACGGGAGCAGCAGCACTACGGTAACATTATCGTGTCCTGATACATCTACGCCTACTATAAGTTATAACCCTTCAATAAATGTTTTTACAACAAATTCGGCTATAACCCCTTTAACCCCTACCACTACACATAGTCCAACAAGTTTTAGTATAAGCGGCACTTTGCCAACGGGTCTCAGTTTTTCCACCACCACGGGCATCATTTCCGGAACGCCTACAGCAACATCGGCAGCAACGATTTATACCATAACCTGCACAAATGCCAATGGCAGCGGCAGTACTACGGTAAGCATAGCCTGCGTAATAGATGATTATTGGACAGGAGCTTCGAGCACTGATTGGAATGATGCAGGCAACTGGAGTGTAGGAGTCCCCGGCCCAACAGATCTGGCAAGTATTGGTGTAATTGCTTATGCCAAACATGGAAAAGAACCTTCGCTATTAACAACTGACGGTGCGGTTTCTGTTTATTATTTAACATTTGGCGCCACTCATGCGGCTACTTTAACAGTTCAAACAGGGGCATCGTTAACTGTTAATAAAATACTTACCATTAATACCAATGCTACCCCAACATTTACCGGCACAGGGACAGGCGCAATAAACATTGTCCCGGCTGCTGTTGTTAATGTAACCGGTACAGGCGTATTAACCATTAGTTCGCCATTAACTTTTACTTTGCAATCTAATGCTACAAGTTCCGCATCAGTTGCAGCGATGACCTCAGGTTCAATTAGTGGTAATGTTACCGTACAGCGGTATATCCCAAACACTGCCGGGCGTGGTTATATATTATTGACCTCACCGGTTAACTATGGAACAGCTGATGCCAACGGCAATAGCATTTACAGTATAAATTACCTGCTCAACTCAACCTATGTTTCGGGCACCAATTTCCCAAACAGTTATAATACAAGTGGCGGCAGCAAGCCCGGCAACCCCTCATTATACCTGTACCGCGAAGACTTAGCGCCGGTAAGTACCAGCTTTACAGGCGGTAATTTCAGGGGCATTAACACTTTGAGCGCTTCGCCGTACTATACGCTCGATGGTGACGGAGCGGGTTTTGATATCCCTGTTGGTAATGGTTACCTGATGTTTTTCAGGAGCGGTCCAACAACGGCAAATCCTTATTTAACTACAACACCAGTTCAGCCTGCCACATTAAGCGCTACGGGTAAATTAAACCAGGGCTCGATAACTTTTAAACATTGGAATACACCTTCTACCTCCGGCTTAATGTACACCACTGCTTCGGGTAACCCGACCATTGAAGGTTTCAATTTGGTGGGTAATCCTTATGCCTGTACAATTGACCTCACAACTTATGCTACAGGTGGTATCTCCATGACTAACTTATCAAACTTTGTATATGAGCTTGATCCATCCAGCAAAAACTATGGTATATATGAGCTTGGCGGCAGTGATTCAACTAACCATGCTTCAAGATATATCGTAAGCGGACAGGGCTTTTTTGTGCAGGCATCCAGCGCATCACCTACACCACAGCTAACTTTTAATGAGTCGGCAAAAAAGGAAATCATTCAAAATACTGGTCTTAATTTATTATTGTCAACACAACCGATTGCCACAAACAATGTTCAATACCTGCGCCTGAGGATGGCAATGGATACGGTAAATATAGATGAAACCGTAATCCGCTTTAATAGTAATGCCAAAAGCACCTATACCTTTAATGTGGATGCCCCTTACAGAGCAGGGTCAGGCAAGGTATCAATGTATAGCTTATCAAGCGATAACAAGGCCCTGGGCATTAATACCCTGCCGCTACCCAAGCAAGTACAAACAAGGATCAGCTTAAATGTTAATGCAGCAGCCGATGGTGTTTATACACTAAATATGGCAGATATTAAAAGCGTTCCCACCTTGTACGAGGTATGGCTGATGGATGCTTATAAAAAGGATTCGGTTGATCTGAGAGCCAACCCAACTTATAGCTTTAATATTTCTAAAAGTGATGAAACAAGTTTTGGTCCCAATCGCTTTAGCCTGGTTATCCGCCAGAACCCGGCATTAGCTGTGCATTTGTTAAATTTCAGCGCGGCTAAAGCGGCTAATGGCGCGCAAGTTGTTTGGACAACCGATAACGAGCAGAACTATACTAACTTTACTGTGGAGAGAAGCACCGATAATGGCAAAACTTTCGATGTAGTTGGAGGAATGGCCTCAAGCAGCCAGGGAACTTACAGCCTACTGGACAGGACCCCAATAGTTGCTGCCGACCAGTACCGTTTAAAGATGCAGGATCTGAATGGCGCCATCACTTATTCAAATATTGTTACGCTGTTGTATTCAAATTTAAGCAACAATCTTGTTAAGAACAGTTTAAATATCTACCCTAACCCAGCTACCAGTACCGTAAATTTAGCTATCGTTCAGAATACTATTGCAGCATCAAATAATAACAACACAACCTATAATATAACCATCACAGGCAACAACGGCGCAGTTGTAAAAACCGATGTTACATCGCAAACTAACTGGCAGGGTAATGTTCACAATTTATTGCCAGGTACCTATGTGATACAAGTGGTTAGCAATAAAGATAAAAGCCTGGTTGGTGAAAGTAAATTTGTAAAACTGTAGAATCTTAATATCTAAGAAAGCCAAAGTCGCGTAACGGAGCAAACCATTTGCTCCGTTACGCAACTTTTTAACTTGGGTTTAACCGGTTGAAAGCAACCTGGACTTCTTCAGGGTTTGCCTTGGCCATTGCCTCGGCAAATCCAAATGTAATTTCCGATTTCCCTTCTTTTAACTGCTGGAAAACGCCTTCAATAAAATCACTTACAGGTGGCTGCGTATCGTGCAAACCTTTACCGCCCAGATCTGTGTTAAGCGCGGGTGGAATCACCTCTATCACCTCAATATTTTTCGACTTCAGCAAATAGCGCGACGATAGTGTGAAGGAATGTAAAAATGCTTTGGTGGCGCTGTAAACCGGCACTTTTGTAAACGGAACATAAGCTAAACCAGAGCTTACATTCATAATGGTATGGAGTGATACTAAATTAGCGAAAAGCGCTGTCAAATGAATGGGGGCTTCAATATTGGTGACGATCTCCTCGTGAGCACGATTAAAAAAATTATCATCCGTAATAGCCATCCAATTTTGTATGCCGGCATTGTTTACCAGCACATTCAGATCACTGTGATGTGCTGAGATCCATTCATAAAGCGCGATGCGTTCTGCCTCAACAGATATATCGCATACCCTGGTTATAATAGAAGGAAATTGAGCTGCAACCTCTTTTAAAACCGATTCGCGACGGCCGCAAATAATTACGGTATTGTTTTCTTTAATAAATCTTTCGGTAAGCCCTAAGCCGATACCGCTCGCCCCACCAGTGATCAATATTTTGTTGTTTGATAATTCCATCTTTAATTATTTAATTTTTGAGATACAAAATTGAACAAAAAACAGTGCCGGTAGTTTGCAAAAATCAATCTGTTATTTGCAAAAATCAAATAATTAGGGTGTAAACAAAATAATCCCGACGCTTTTAGTTCGAGATCATGGTATGGGTTTTTAGGTCAACGGTCACCGCGTCATCATAAGTTTTTTGATTAGGGTCAGCATTGTGATATTCGATCCTTATTTGACTGCTATTACAAACTACACGCAGATAGCCATAATTTGTGTCGTCATAATTTTCAAAAATCAATCCATTGGGTAGTGTAACGGGTGCCCGCAGCACAGTAGTGCCAGTACTTTTCAGTGCGATCACATTATGGCCGCTGTTACCCGCAACTACATAGGGGATGTCAAAATTACCCACTGTCCTGGTAAAACGCTGGTAGTTATGTGCGTGTCCCGAAATCACGGCATGGGGCCAAAAATTTGCTGCGGTACATTGAGCATCAATATCTGCTAACATCTGTGGGCTGCCGCCATGATCACCTCCCCAGGCATACGGTGGATGATGGACAACTACTAACACCGCGTTCCCTGAATTTTTTACACGGTTTAATTGTGCTAACAAAAATGTAAGCTGCTCATCCGTGACAGGTGAGGTAGCATCCTTCTGGCTTGAGATCACACCGGGGTCTTCAAGCACATTGCTATATAAACCAATGATGGTGATAAATGGCGCGTCAAATGCAAAATAAACACCCGGCTGCGTCATAGATGTGCGTATTAGTCCCCCTGCTTCCGGAGTTTGCACAGGTGTATCGCTCACGAAATTTCGAAGGAACGCATCAAGTGTAGGTAGGGGGTCTCCCTTGTAGACTAAACCATCATGATTTCCGGGGATCGCCAATATGGGGGCGGGGTAATTACGGAATGGCTCGTAAAACTGATCATAATAATACTTTCCTTCGCCAAAACTGTACACGATATCACCTAAATGAAAAAAGAACGCTGGTTTTTCACCTGCAGGTTCGTTCACAAAATCATTTGCCAGCTTATCGGTCACCTTATCTACCGTTAGGGGCCCTGTTGTTGGCCCTGTATCACCACCCATGTGAAATACAATTTGGCCCGCATCCTGTATTGTTTTTACAGCCGCGCTCCCATTGGCACCCAAAACCGTTGCTAATCCCAAAACAAGATTGTTTGGATCTTTGGGTTTAGGTATGGGCTGCATCAAGCTATTATTTACCAGGGCGTATAGTTTTTGATCAGAGGGGTGTTTTATTTTATACGCCGCCGGATCACCGGTAAATTGTATCTGACCAAACTGGGGCCCTGTATTATTAGGTGGAGCGGAAGTTTTTTTCTTACTCATAGGGGTTGATTTTAATGACTGTTAAAGAATTGTTTGTTTAAGATTAATTTTTAATACGATTTTAAACATTTGTTTTTCAATGGTTTATAATCTGTTAAAATAGGCTGCCGAAGCATTTGATAAATAAAGCTATGGTAAAACTTTGAACCAATCAATGAGGTTTTTACTTAAAATTACACCGTGTTTTCACGGTACTTTACGTTATAAAGTTTCAACTTTGCACCAGGGGTGGTCACCTTTTTTTCAAAAACAAAAAAGCCTTTAATCGAAAAGATTAAAGGCTTTCGGCTCAAATGCTACACGATATAATTATTTAGTGGGAGCCACGCCAAAATTTATTTCTCCAGGCTGTTTGTTCTTCCGGGGTTAAAAATGTCCAGGCAACAATGCGGCTTACCTTTTGCCCATGAGTCATGCTGATGGTTTTTACATCCTGTGCATTAACTGCTTTCAAAGCTTTATAGATAACGGGAAGCGTATCCTTTTTGGATACCAAAGTAGAGAACCATAAACATTGGTGCGCTACCAAAAGGCTTTGTTCAACCATACGGCGGATGAATCCTGCTTCACCGCCATAACACCATAGCTCCGTTTTTTGCCCGCCAAAATTCAGTGCTGCAGGTTGTTTATTGATCCCTAACTTTTTCCACTTGGTTGCTGTAGAAGCCTGTGCTTCCTGTAAGGATGCGTGGAAAGGAGGATTACAAATCGTGAGGTCGAAACCCTCGCCTTGCTTAATGATCCCTTTAAAAATATTGGCCTTGTTGGCTTGCAGGCGAAGTATGATCTTATCCTGGAAACGTTTGTTTGATGAAACGATATCCTTTGCCGAGCGGATGGCGACGGGATCAATATCGGTGCCTACAAATTCCCAGTCATAAACACTGCTGCCAATTAAAGGGTAAACACAATTGGCACCCATGCCGATATCCAAAACCTGTATTTTACCGCCGCGGGGAATAACACCATTGTTTATTTCGCCCAACAGGTCAGCCATATAATGAATATAATCGGCCCGTCCAGGTATTGGCGGACAAAGATACCCTTCCGGGATATCCCAGTGATCGACACCGTAAAATTGTTTTAATAAGGCTTTGTTTAGGGCCTTAACCGCGTTGGGGTTACTAAAATCTATTGATTCATCACCGTACTGGTTTGCAGCTACAAATGCTTTTAGCTGAGGATTGCTTTTACAGAGCTGCTTAAACTCATAACCCGCCCGGTGGCTATTACGCGGGTGCAAATTTTCCTTTTCGGCAGGTTTTTGTTCTGGATCGGAAGCCATTTTTGATGTAGATGAATTATGCAAAGGTCGGCATTCTTAATTACAAAAAGCCTTTAGACTTTTCATCTAAAAACTTTTTACTTTCTTGGCGTGCAGTACAAACCTTGAACTAAGGTATGGCTGATTATTATTTACTCATTTTAACCGGCCTGAGAAGTATAGAAAAGGTTAGGGAACCCATCTTCCATTTCCCGTCTTCTTTGATATAAACTTCAGTTACCATAAAAGCATGGGTTACTTCGTTTCCGCCGACTACTGCCAGCAAGTCGATGTCATTTAAAAGGATGGCAGTGTTACCGAAAATGTTCACTGACGCACCATAAACCTCTGCTTTCTTGTACCAGATCATGCCGCCTTTTATTGTATTTAGTTCCTGCGTTTTACCCCAGCTTCCTCCCATGTGAACAAACACACACTTTTCATCAAACAGCCCGTTTAGGGTGTCTGTTTTTTTGTCTGACATCCACTGCCATTTGGCTTTGGAAAGATCAAGGAGTTCTTGCTCTGCTTTTGTAGTGTTGGCTGGTGCTGAATTTGGCAAATTAGCCTGGGCATGCGATAGCTGCACACCAGCTATGCAAAAGAAGAGCGCGATAATTACTTTTTTCATTTTTTTATGTGATGAGTTTATTTTTAATTTTCTAATTTTCTTTCTCCAAGCCATTTTACCATAGCCGGGTCGCGGTGGTCAAAAAATAGACTGGCGTTGGTGTCCAGGGTTTTGATGGCTTCCATGTCACCCGCGCTCAAATCAAAATCGAGGCTGTTGAAGTTTTCTTCCATACGTTCTTTTCGGACTGATTTAGGTATGGCAATTACGCCCCGCTGCGTCAACCAGCGAAGTACAACCTGCGCTATCGATTTGTTGTATTTGTTCCCGATGGACTGCAGTAAGTCGTTATGGAAGATGTTGTTTTTTCCTTCGGCAAAGGGCCCCCATGATTCGATCTGTACATTATTTTCTGTCATGAACATTTGCGCCTCGTTTTGCTGGTGAAACGGATGAGTTTCCACCTGGTTAACAGCAGGAACGATCTCGTTATGAATGATCAGGTCAATCAAACGGTCGGGGTGGAAATTACTGACGCCTATAGCCCTAACTTTCCCCTCCTTATATAACTCCTCCATAGCACGCCATTCACCGTAAACATCACCATAGGGTTGATGGATCAGGTACAGATCAAGGTAATCTAATTGCAGCTTTTTTAATGATTTTTCGAAAGATTTTTTAGCGCCTTCATATCCGTTGGATTTTATAAATAATTTAGTGGTGATGAACAATTCTTCCCTCGCCACTCCGCTGGCTTTGATAGCCTTGCCAACCGCTTCCTCATTCATGTAGGATTCTGCAGTATCTATCAACCGGTAGCCGGTTTCAATAGCATCAATTACGCTTCTTTCACACTCTGCCAGATCTTTTACCTGGAAAACGCCGAAACCCAGGATGGGCATTTCAACCCCATTATTTAATTTAACGTTTTTCATATTTTATAATTAACAATGCAAAGGTCTTATGTTTTGTTCGGCTTAATAGGATACAGATCACTGATGTTTATACCATTTTTACTGATTCCGAAACGCCGAGCGATCAATCGGCGGATAAAGTGATAACTTTGAGTAAAGTAAATGAAGGATATGGATAAGATGCTTAGATTCAATACGATCAGCGAATACAACGCCTTTAACAATAATAGCACAAAACATCCGCTGGTAAGTGTAGTTGATTTTTCAAAAGCAGCGCCACGACAAGGGCACCATATGTATTTTGGCTTTTATACGATCTTCCTCAAGGACGTAAAATGCGGCGATATAGTATATGGAAGAAACACTTACGATTACCAGGAAGGGACGTTGGCTTTCATGGCACCCGGGCAGGTGGCGGGCATAAACAGCAACGGTGAGACCTATCAACCCAAAGGTTATGGACTTGTTTTTGATGCTGATCTTATACATGGCACTTCACTTGGCAAACACATCGGCGACTATAGCTTTTTTGGTTATCAATCAAATGAAGCGCTTCATTTATCAGAACGCGAGAGGATCATTGTTTTAGATTGTTTTTCGAAGATCAATTACGAACTGGAGCAGTCGATTGATAAGCACAGCAAGCGGCTGATAGTAGCTAATATACAATTGCTGCTCGATTATTGCGTCCGTTTCTACGACCGGCAGTTTATTACACGCGATAATGTGCACCGGGGTATTTTGGAAAGGTTTGAAAATTTGCTGAATAATTATTTTCAATCCGAAAAACCGCAAACAATTGGATTGCCTTCTGTAGCTTATTGTGCTGATGAACTCAATTTATCTCCCAACTATTTTGGCGACCTGGTAAAAAAAGAAACGGGCAAAACAGCCCAGGAATATATACAAGCCAAACTGATCGATATGGCGAAGGAAAAAATATTTGATGAGAGTAAAAGCGTTAGCCAGATTGCTTACGAATTAGGTTTCAAATATCCTCAACACTTCGCGCGGTTATTCAAGCAGCGTGTCGGCTATTCGCCGTTAGAGTTTCGGTCGCTCAATTAATTCATGTAGCCGGAAAATATACTTGCACCAATCAATCAATGTGCCCTGCCCTGTTCGCTGTCGGCGCCGCCGGTTTCACGTTTTTCGGGCGTATTGGTTAATTTGCCGAAACTATAGGTAAATGCCAAAGTTGCCACCCGCGTATCCACAAAGTTGTGGAAAGTTGCGTTGGCCCCCACAATATTGGTAATGGTGCCGCTTGGGGTAAACGTGTGAAAAATATCCCGCATATTTAATTTGATCGAGCCTTTGTTGTTCAATATTTTTTTCTGGATAGCGGCATTAAGCATGCCTTTGGGTATAGTAACAAACTGACCGTACGTGCCCCCGCTATCATAAAATCCGCTTAATTCGGCGCTCCAGGTTTTTGATAGCGTAAACTGGTTGCTGCCATTTCCGGAAAATGTAACCTGGGACTGATTGAGGTAGCCGGTGTAAAATGCCCCCTGGTAAGTATTATTATATACCTCGGCATATAAATTAACCGACCACCATTTGGCAGGCTGAAAATTAGTATTGACGGAAAAATCCAGCGTTTTCTGTTGCCCTATATTGCCGGTGGTGCTGATAAATAAATCGCCGGTATTGTGGATAGTTTCGCCTTGTACATCGGTTGTATAGTTATAGGCAAGCGCGACGGTAAACAGGCTCCTGAAACTATAAGCTAATTTGTAATTATCCGTAAACTGCGGCCTCAGGAAAGGGTTGCCGGAGAAATAGGTAAACTCATCCACAAAAAAGGTAAAGGGGTTTAAGCTTCCATAATTCGGCCTGCCTATGCGGCGGCCATACGACACAACCAGCACGTTATGACCCGCTGTATCCAAATTATAAGAAAAATAAGCGGTTGGAAACAGATCTGTATAATGATTAATAAAGGACGAATCGCGCCTTTCTGCATTACCCAGCTGATGCCCGTTGCCATTGGTATTCTCCAACCGCAGGCCCGTTTGTAGCGAGAAGCGGCCAAAGTTTTTATTGAAATTAACGTAGGCCGCGTTTATATTCTCTTTATACAAAAACCGGTTGGTGTTATTATAATCAATGCTGCTTACCCCATTAACCACGTTAAAGTAATTGGCGGCATTATCCGTGTTTACATAGCTGCTCTTAACTCCCGCCTCGATCTTAGCTTTGCCCTTAAGCGGGTGGGTATAATCAGCCTTGACGGAGTAAATATTGATAGTAGCAGGCAAATTATCGTTCAGGGTTGTCGAGTTTGTTAAAGTGTTATCTGGCAAAAAAGTATTATTTACGAACAACTGGTTACTGCCCGATACATCGCGGATATAATCCAGGTCGAAGGTGAGCTGCCTGCCGGTACTGTCAAACTTATGGGTATAGTTGATGTTGATGCCATTGCTGTTAAAGTGGTTTTTGGAGGTATTTAGGGTGTTAATGGTTGAATCCAGTTCGCCGTTTTTACCATATAGCAAGCTGTACACGGGGCTGCTGTCATGGTCGCGAGATATATCACCCGTAAATACTATCCCCCAGGTTGTTTTCGGCGATATAAAATAGTCCATCCCTGCTTTAATACTGGTGTTGTGGTTTACCGGCCTGAAATATGAAATATCACTTAACGACGAGGTTGGGTTTCCGTTCGCATCAAAATAATCCCGGTCAATTTCCAATCGCCTGAAATTTCGGTTCTCATTATAAGCCACGTTGGCAAACAGGTTCACTTTGTCTATACGATAGTTGAGGTTGATGCTCTCATCAGTACGGCCATAAAAACCCTGCGCGAGATCAGCAGAAACTACGGCATGAAATCCCCTGACGGTATTTTTTTTGGTTTTGATATTGATCACGCCCGCATTGCCCGCAGCATCATACTTGGCCGGCGGATTATCCATCAGCTCTATCTGATCTAATGACGAAGCCGGTAACGAACGCAGGTAAGTAGCCAGGTTTGCCGCCGAAAGATAAGTAGGTTTATCATCGATCATCACCATTACGCCGCCTTTCCCCTTAAAGGTGATATTGCCATCGGCATCTACCTGCACACCGGGCGTTTTCTCCAGCACCTCCAAAGCATTAGCGCCGGTGTTGGATATCAGCGCGCCTACATTAACAACCGTGCGGTCAATTTTTTGCTGGATGAATGATTTTTGAGCTGTTACATCTACCCCGGTCAACTTTTTCCCGGTCGTCGATAAAGTAATTGCCGGTAAATTAACCTGGTTTTGCTGGCTGATTACCACCGCATCGCTGCGGTAATTCTTATAGCCTATATAGGTGGCCTTGATAAGATAGGTATTGTCTTTTAGATTTTGAAAGGCGAAGTTGCCATCCGGGTTAGCCAATTGGGTGCTTACCACGCTGGAATCTTTTGCGACCAATAAAATCACGGTTGCCCCGTCGAGCGGTTTTTTAGCATCATCTAAAACCGAACCAGAAATTTTACCGCCCGTAGTTTGCGCATCGGCGAAGTTGAATAGTAACAGTGTGAATAAGGCAAAAAAAAGTACCGGTAGAAATCTCATAACTATAAGACACCGGTTTAGTGGGTAGCGTTACATGGGGGGTAGTATTTAAGTGTAATTGGCAGGAAATTAGGGGGATGATTTTGGAGTGGGGTAGGAATAGCGCTTAGGGCAAATTGCTCCCGCCCTTGTTGGTGTTGTCACCAACAAGTACCACTATTTAATATAATCGCCGTTCAGTAATTGCGGTTTGTTGGTGACAACACCAACAAAGGCAGAATAAAATCCTTCCGAAATTCATTCGCGCTTATGCCAAACCCACGTTAATATTTCTGCCTGAAAAACATATTTTTTTAAATTATATGTATAAGTTAGCTATTTATATCAGGTAAGCCTTAATGGAATTAACTACTGTTAACAAGAAAAAAATATTCAATCCGGACCTGGAACTATTAAGAGGAGTTGCTGCTATAGTTGTGGTACTAAGCCATATCATTTTCCGCGCCGAATTATTTAATAAGGGATATGTTCCCCCTGAGTTAAAGTACCTGGTACTTCCCGGCTATTTTTCTGTTTTGATCTTTTTTGTTTTGTCCGGGTACGTAATTGGTATAAACCATAGGGATAGATTATTCAATGGAAAAATATATGACTATTTAAAAAAGCGCTTTATAAGAATATATCCCATTTATGTTATTGCAACTTGTTTGGGGATACTGATCTCAACAACAGCTTATTCCATACCAACGATCTTAGCGAATTTAACATTAACTCAAAACATGTTTTATCACGTGATTCAGGAAAATTACCCTGCCTGGTCACTAAATTTTGAAATGTTATTTTACTTACTGTTTGTACCCATTTCATTTTTTCAGGTTAATTCACTGCTTGCTTTCTTATTATCACTAATTATTGGAATAGTAAGCTTGTATTTACCTGTAGGCCCTGTTATTACTGCTTATGCCTGGGGTTATTGTTTTTGGTTATCGGGATTGTACTTATCCCGAAACACTTCAAAATCGTCAACACCAGTAAGATTCATTCCAGCAATTTTTTATATGATGGCTGTCGGGATAATTATTGGCGGACATAATTATATTACAGAATTACATTTACACGGCTTTTCTTCTCAAACTATTATAGTTCCGGCACAAAAAATAAAATCTGTAAATGACCTGCTTTTATTGCCCTTCGCTTTCCTGATAGTCGTATTATTTTCGGGCCATAAATTTTCTCACACCAAAATATATTGGGTAGTACTCCAGGTAATACCGATATATATAATTTGCACACATAAAAAAGCACCGGATGACGCTGGTTTTTATATGGGAATATTATTTTATTTATTAGCAGGTTTAACTTTATTAATAAAAATTCCTGAAAATTGGATCAAAAAAACAGGTACCTGGTTGGGTGGTATTTCTTACGGCATTTATATCATACATTATCCGCTGCTGATCATTTTTGGAAAATCAATTTTTATAACTGAAAATTTATGGATATACCTGGTTAAAGTCTTTCTATACTTAACAGTTGTAGTCATATCGGGGTATCTATTAGAAAAGGTTTACCAACCAATTTTTAAATAAAAAAGCCTCCAGAAAAATCTGAAGGCTTTCGTGGTCCCGGCGAGAAGATATGGACACTTCTATTGCTGATTATTAAATAGAGTTACATTTCTATGGTTTCTTTTCCTCCAGTACTGCTTTTTTAACCTGGGAAACCTGGCCGAAAATATCTGTTATCTGCAAAGCGATGTAATAATCCTGGTTTTTAAGATTGAAATCCTTTACGGCAATACTTATACTGTTCAGATCCGGATCTGTGCCTTTTATTGCTGCCACCGGGCTGCCCGAGTACGAACTGTTATCAAATATCTGCACTTCATAGCTTAATTGGGGTGTTGCTGTTGGCAGAACGCTCCAGTTAACAAATATCTTTTTTTGCGAATGGTCATAGTAAGATGCCAGATCATAAACATCAGCAGCAATCAGCTCCGGGCTGCTTTTTTGGATCACAGGATAAAAGGTCTTTTTTTGCCACGGGCTTGTTCCGCAGGAGGTTACCCTTACGCCGTCATTACCATACCGTTCTGCCTTCCATGAACCATCCCCTGCTTCGGCCACCAGCGAATCGGGGTGTACCCATTTATGCTGATCGTTCTGCATCCAATAAGATCTGTATATCGCTGTACGGGATCTTTTCTGCTCATCGGCAAAATTCTCCAGGAAACTGCCGATATCACCATGCAGCATGGCGTTCTTTTCAGGAACGGCAAATGTTACATAATGCCTGTAGGTTTTTTCAGTTTGATCATATATCCAATAACCAACAAATGTTGTTGAGTCGTTAACCGCCCACCTTTTTACAATATTGGTGTACCAATGGTCGGGTTTCCATCCAAAGTCAGCATGCGAATGCAAGCCCGTGCCTTCGCCGCCAAAGCCGCCAACAAACGTCAGCGGGTCTTTATATTGAGCTGATATTTGTATTTTATTAGGAAAATCCCAAATGGAGAAGATATTATTTGGCATGCGTTTTTCATCAGGACCAGCCTTTTGAATACCGCAATAGCCGCCGCTTTTCCCTATCCCAAACTGTACCGAACAGGCGTAAGTGTATGGGGCCACCCCATCGGCTGGAAACATAACATCAGCCATCATCAACTCGGCGCTGATTTTTGCCATGTGGGCCGTTTTTACATATGGGCCCCATTTTGGACAACTTTGCTGGGCAAAACCGCTTGATGTTAAAGTAAAAGTTAAGATAGTTATCAGGAGATACTTTAATTTTGATTTCATTTGATCCTCGTGTGTTTTAGCAGAAATAACCTGCTAAATAAATGGTATTATTTAGCAGGTTGTTAGACAATTTATAGAGATAACATTTTATGGTACGCGGGTTACATCAGGAAACTGCATGGTTATGGTGTATGCGCCCGGTACATATAGCCTGAACGGGAAACGCGGGTTCAGGCTCCACATCCCATCCGGCTGCCCATCAATATGCGCAAATTGTGTTGGTATCCTGTAATATATATTGTACCCATTACCCAGTGAATTTAAAGGGAACGGCGTGAATGGGTACTGGAATATCATGGCATTATCAGTTACAGTGTACGCTATGGCATAATCCTGCAATGTTTGTAAATAAGTAGCACCACTTGGCCTTCTTACTATTTCACCTTTTGAGGGATCGAAGAACGCCCCGTTCTTATCTTCAAACTGTACCGTAACAGTATTTGGTGTATTGCCTGTTCGTACAATAGTAAGAATAGGGAGTTTTGCCGTTTTAACAACACTTTCCTTACCTACCTCGAATAGTTTATCATATTGTGTGCCAAGCGCAGGTACAGCATCATACGTAGTGGTGTCTTGTAGTATAAAGTCACCTATTTTGGGGTATATCCTGGTGCCGGCATCGTTTGTTATCTGCAGATCGAACTGGTACTCGCCGCCGGGGATATTTAATGCCCCAAAGTTAGCGGTTATTTGGCCGCTTTGGGGGCCGATGGCAATTGCTGTTGTGTTAATTGTACGGCGTTTGGCATTTATGAGTGCCAGTGTCGTATCAGTTGTTGGACTATATAATCCTGTCCAAATTGGCACGGGGTAGGTATGGGCGAACATAGTATCTACATTTTGGCCCGTTGCCTTATTATAAAAGTGCAGCACCTTACAGGTATATGGCTGTGAAGTACCGTCGCCGTTTAAGCCCGCGCTTAAAAAGTTACGCCCTTTAGGGATCAGTATAGGATCGACCTCGTAATGTATATATGGGCTTAAAAAACCAACCTGTGTTGTTTTTTTACACGCTGATGTTATCAGTAAACTTACCGATAACAGGGTAAAGTATATAAATTTATGTTTCATGGTGTTATTGTCTAAAATATAAAGTATGTGAATTACTTAGCACATTAAGCTGCCCCGTAGCTGTTGTGAGGCCCGTTGTTTGACACAATATCCTGATCGCAACTGAGGGGTCAAGGTTTACTGATACAACGGGTGATGGGAGCGCACCTGTCACCAGGCTGTAATATTCAACTTGAGGAATAGTATTTACCACCGGGTTGTATCCCAAATTCGGGTCAGTAGTTTGCTCATAAGATACAACTACCTGGGCCCCGGGTTTTGCTGTATTTAATATAACGCCATTTGAGGTAAGTGAAGCGTATTTTATGGTTTGGGGTATAATATACGTTCTTATTGAATCGGCAAAAGTGCTTAGATCGTACTTAATTAATGTGTCGATAGTATATTTAGCAAATATATTTACATTTTGAGCTTCTGCTGTTTTTTTCAGCAGGTAGTTATCTATTGAAAAATCAGTTGGGGCATAAAAAGTTATGCCTTTCTGATTTATCACATCTTTTAACCCCGCTTTATCAACTAATAGTAACAAGGTATCGAACATTTTGAACCTGTTATTTTTTAAGTAATCGTAGGTGGTTAAGTTGGTTGTTGTACTTTCAAGCTTACCGCCAATTATATAGCTATCTTTTTTGCATGAAGCCATCATTAAATTGGCTATGGCGATAACTATTATGAGTTTAATTATATTTTTCATCTCTTGTTTGATTTTAAATTTAATTCTGACTTGCCAGTGCCCAGTAAGGATTTTGTGTTAACAATGGATCTTGCGGTAAAAGGGCTCTCAGGTCAAGCGGCCATTGGAAGCCCGCGTTACTGTTGCCGGACCTGGCGGGTAAATAGCCCTGGATCGCGTTATCATACCCAGGATCAAGGATCAGGCCCGTACGGTATAGATCAAAATACCAGGTTCCTTCACCAAAAAATTCCCGGCCCCTTTCATCCATAATAAGGTACATCATTTGTGTAGGGTCGGTGCTGGTTGCATTGCTCAATCCCGATCTTTGTCTTACTAGATTAAGATAAGTGGAGGCATCGCCGGTATTGCCTAAATTTGCATCGGCTTCTGCTTTTACCAGGTAGGTATCGGCAAGGCGCAAAAGCACCATGTTGTTGCTTACGAAAGGCAGTGCTTGCTGCGCGGGCTGCTGGTATATCACATTGGCATATTTTACCATCATCGGAGCGGCGGTTTGCAGGCCATAAAATGTAGCTTTTATACGTGCATCGTTTGCGCCGTTGGAGGTTGTATCATACAGGTTATTAACCAGGGCGGTGTTTACCCACCAAATAGATTTTGGGTCTTTTCCGTAAACAAATGGCGCTGCCAAAAATTGAGCAAATACACCAGTTTGCCCGGTGGCAGGGTTATATTCGCCGTTTTGTGCTTCATTTTGATTTGCAGAAAAGAGCATGTTCATCTCGAAAATACTTTCCTGATCGTGGCCTTTAAATATATTGCCATAAGTTGCCCCTGGTTCAAGTGTATAACCACCGTGCAAAATCACACTATCAGCGGCGGCTGAAGCCAGGTTGTATTGTTTTTGCCATAGGTACGTTTTTGCCAAAAGTGCAAATGCAGCACCTCTATTAGCCTGTACAGCAGTATTGGCGGGGTTGCTGCTACCATATTGTAAAAGCTTTATACTGGCCTGCAGATCGCTGGCAGCTTGTGCAAAGCCGGCGGCTGTTGTGCTGCGCGGTAAAGGTTTTGCGTTTATAGGGTCGGTATATGCCTGTGTAACAATTACCGGCTGGCCCCATACCTGCGATATGTAGTAATAGCAATACGCTCTTACAAAATAGGCTTCGCCCAAAATTTGCTTTTTGGTTGCAACAGGGTCATCCGTAAAACCGCTTGCCGGTATGGCGGGCACCTTGCTTAATATTAAATTACATTGGCTAATGGCCTGGTAAAACGGGGTCCAGTCAACTAACTCTTCCTCGTATGGCTCATAAGTAAAATTAAAATTGTTATCGGGTGCCAGTTTTTGAAGTGTCCAATTGGTGCTATTGAAGATAAATTCATTTGCGGTGGCATCGCCCATAACAAAACAGGCACGACTGTTTGTTAAAGCAGTGCGCAATAGGCCATAAGCGCCGGCCAAACCGCTTTCAGCGGCCCTTTCGGATACCCAGTAATTATCGTTTGTAGGGGAATCAATAGGCCCCTCGTTAATATATTTTTTGCAGGAAGCCATAAGCCCAATGCTGCAAAGCAATATTATTATGTATTTATTTATGTAAGTTTTCATTTCTTATCTGGTTATTGAATGAATTAAAATTGGACAGATACACCTAAAGTTGCTTTTTTAGGAACCGGGTAAGTGGCCCCGTCATATATACCAAAAGCGTTTACCTGTTCGGCGTCGGGAACATTTGCTTTCTGGAAAGTGGCTACATTTTCTAACATAGCGTAAAAACGGCAACTGGTGATCCCAAGCTTATCGAGATATTTTTTTGGCAGTTTGTAACCTACAGATATGTTGGTTATTTTAAAATAGGCCCCGTTCTCGTTATACATGGTTGAGATAGGCAAGAACTGGTAAAAATATTTTTGACCCGGATTTAAAGCAGGGAATTTGGCATTGTAACCGGTAGGGTTTTGCGCGGCTAAAGCCGGGTTCCAGAAACCTATGGTGTTTAGGTTTGGTATGCCGGCATTGGTGAAACCGCTTACACTGCCCCCCCAATTATTAAACTGGTTTGCTTCCAGGGTGTTTATTATATCCCTTTTTAAAGTAAAGGTTGTACCAATACCCAGTGAGAAGTTTTTGTAAGTAAAATTATTATTGAAACCACCGGTTATAGCCGGGTTTGGGTTGGCGCTTGGCAACAGGTCGCCCTGGGCGTTCCCCTTACCCTCCGTGTCCCAAACATCATAATCGCCGTTAACATCTTTCCATCTTGGGTCGCCTGGTTTAGCATTGACACTTGTTCCCCAATAGGTTATTACCGCGCCTGTATATGGGTTTACAGGTATTTGCGACTGGGTGTTATAAACGCCGGAATATTGTATCTGGTTCGTAATATATACTGGTTTGCCAACCTCGAATATGTAAGCAACCCCCCAGCCGGTATTAGGGTCGTTATAAGAACCATAAATAGTGCGGTTGCCGTTTGGCAGGCTAAGTATTTTATTGCTGTTATAGGAGAAGTTAAGATTGGTTGTCCATTGCAATTTACTTGTAGGGGATAGGTTATGCGTACTGATATTAAACTCGAAACCCTTGTTTCCAATTGATAAGCCTGAGTTAGATGTTTGATTTGTATAACCTGTATAAAAAGCCAAAGGGAAGGTATAATATGAATTGGTTTGTATTTTGTTATAATAATCAACAGTTACATCAACACGGTTATTAAAAAATGACGCATCAAAACCTAAGTCCAATTGTTTGGTTGGTTCCCAGGTTAGGTTTTTGTTAGTAACACCCGCATTGAAATTTGGTGTGCCAATAGCAGTGCCATTATAATAGCCTTGCGTAAGGTTATAATTATTATAAGGGGCATAGAAACTGGTTGGCTGAACGCCGTTCACACCATAACTTGCCCTGAATTTTAATAAGGAGAGCCATTTGATTGATTTCATAAAGTCTTCATCAGAAATTATGTAGCCCGCACTTACCGAAGGGAAATATCCCCATTTGTGGTTGGCGCCAAAACGCGAAGAAGCATCCGCACGCATGGTTGCGTCAAGCAGGTATTTTTCTTTATAATCATAGTGCACTTGTGTGGCGTATGATAATAAGGAAGATGCCTGATAATCAGTCGATGCGGTTAAGCCCGATTGAGGAACGCCCTGTACCACCTGGATATGGTCATCTGGAACACCATAGCCACTAATGGTGGTATTGTTATCAACATCGCGCTGAAAGTTTTGTACGGCTAAAAAGCTGAAGTTATTGTTCGTGCCAATTTTGGTAGTATATGATAATATATTGTTGATGTTTGATGAAACATAGGTATCGCTGGCATTATAGGCCGATGCTATAGGTGGATTATTTTGCGTACTTGGCGAGCTATACTGGTTGCTGTTAATACTTGGATTAACCGAGGCTTCGGTTTTAAACGCTAACCCCTTCAAAATTTGATAATGCAAGCCTATGAAGGCGGTAAACGCATCGTTCCTGTCAACATTTCTAATATCATTAGTATCATCATGGTACCGCGCGATATCAGATGCGCTCAGATCATAAAATGAACTGGGTTGATTGTTGCCGGCGAGTGGATTGACACTATGTGGATAATTCCCTAACCCCGGTTGCCTGTCGAGCCGAGAAAAACTAATATTTACCTCGGTACTGAATTTTGGCGTTACCTGGTACATAATGTTTGTGCGGAACGAAAGCCTCTTAAAGCCCGTACCGTATAAAACGCCGTTCTCGTTATAATCATTTAAGCTGAAACGGTAGTTTAGCTGGTCGGTAGCTCCGGCAATTGACAGGTCTTCGTTATGTATTAAACCTGTACGATATAGCAGGCCCTGCCAGTTTGTAGCATTATTAAATGCGGGGTTCAAACTGTCGGTAAGCATTTGCGGCAGCCCGGAAATTGAACCTAAACCACCTTGTGTAGTTAAAAAACTAATTTTTTCGTTTCTTTCTTCCGTGCCTGTTGCAGTAGGCATTAAAGCTGGTTTGAATGAAGCGCCCGCATATACATTAAAATTTATTTGCGGCTTACCTATTTTTGCTTTTTTTGTGGTAATAACAACTACACCATTAGCGCCCCTTGAGCCCCATATTGCTGTAGCAGCCGCGTCCTTTTCTATTTGTATGGTTTCAATATCGTTAATATTGATACCGGCAAGTACGTCGGTAGAGGTATTATCAAAATTGCCCAGGTCCGAAAGGCTGGTAGGTACACCATCAATTACAAATAACGGAGTACTTAAAGCGCTGGCTTCACTAAGATTTGTAGAAAGGGCCGAGTTGCCACGTACCGAGAATGTATTGCGCACACCCGGCTGCCCGCTAAAGTTTTGAATGTTTACGCCGGTTACTTTACCCTGTAAGGCAATATCAAAGCTAGGTGCAGGCAGGTCTTCTATCTCTTTGCCCGATATTACGGTAATTGCAGCGGTAGTAGTTCTCTTCTGAACCTCGTGGTAGCCTACAACAACAACATCGTTTAATTCTTTTTGCGATGGCTTAAGCGTTACATTGATAACAGACTTTCCATTTACATCTACGCTTTGGGCAATATACCCAATAAATGAAAATCTTAAAACAGCAGTGGGGGCTACCGTAATTTTAAATTTGCCATCGGGGTCTGTGCTTACCCCATGCTTTTCTCCTTTAATTAATACGGAGACACCGGGAATAGGTTTACCATCGTCAGAACCTTTGACAACGCCGGTTACAGTTACATTTACCTGGGCGTGAGCCAGCCCATAGTAAAGTAGTAAAAAGCAACAAAGCAGGATTTTTTTGTACATGTGCATCATAGTTTATTGGGTTAATAATTGGTTGCGAGTTAATATTCATTTAATAAAATCGTTCTAAACTTGCATTTGCAAATAGACATAACCGTGCTCATGACGGTTAGACTAAGTGGCTGTTTTTCAGGATAGAATGCGGGTAATCCGCGTTGAACGAAACTATAGAATAAATTTTTTGAGTGTCTGATCAAATACTGCGCAAACGATTGTCTCGAAAAAGTTACGGGGAAAAAAGATACTTATTGAGCGAAAAGAACGGCAGAAAATTTCCTTATCTTCCGTAACCGGGTATTATTGATCGAGAAAAGAGAGCTGTTTTAAGATGGCCATGATCTGATCTGCGGAATTTTACAGAATTGGCTGGTGTATAGTAGAATTTTAAGAGGGAGGCTGATCAATGATAGGCCCCCTTTCTTTATTTTAACCGGCATAGTTATTCAGGCAAAATAACTATAGGTTTTGTTCCGGTATTGCAGCTGAAGTTTTGATTATCGCTGGCAGTTTTTGATACAAAGCCGCCGGTAAATATGTTAGAACCTGAACCATTTACAGCAGTGCCGTAATCTGTTCTTGAAAAGTTGCCATCGTGGGTTGCTTGCGGGCTTATATATTGGGCCATAAGATTCCATTCGTTATTTGGAAAGACAAATCCGGCTACGTAATACGATTTTTTGCAATACCATTTTCTTTTTTACAGGCAATTAAAGAAAGCATAACTACAATTATGGAAATAGCGGTAATAAAGTGTTTTTGGCGTTCATACCTTTTGGTTTCAGAGGTTAACAGTTAAACCAAAACTAAAATCCCATAACACAACGGTGTAAAACGCTCAACGCAAACGTTTGTAATTTAACTCATTGCAGCTGAGACCAACGATATCTTAATACACAGATAGGCCATACCTTTTACTAAAAAGCCAAAAACTGTCACCATTTCTTTAACCTTTTTAGGTTTCAGTGTTTCTATTGCCGCTTTGGTTATGGACTTTTAACGAGATCTACCGCATTTTTTTGGCGTTTTGACCAAAAAATAAAAGCCTGCAAACATTTTATTTGTAGGCTTATCATGTTTTTGTGGTCCCGACGAATCTCTCGTTTAAAGTATTAGCTAATAAAACTAAACAAAGGAAGCTCATAGATATATGACATTTAATAGCTTTTTATGTGGCTGAATATAAATATATTATCACCTATAAAGTTGCAGGAAATCGTTTAAAGAAATATGCCTTATCCTCGCTAAAAAATTGGCTAAGCCTTCTCCAATTTAAATAAGAGAAAATTTCCAAGTGCTCGGCACTATTTCAAAGGTATTATTGCTGTAAACAATGTGGAAAATTTAACAAGTGCATACTATAACTCACTGTTGCACCTAAATTGCGAAGTATTGCATTGGTTGGGGGTGATAAAATCCATTGATTGTTTATAGATATATTAGGTAAGAATAAATGCTCCCAGGGATCAGAGCCAGCCGCAGGGTATATTCGTCCTGTATTACATATTTCATCTTCAAGCTTGTGGGGATTAGGATTTAACTTCAGAGTCCAAGTCTCCTGATTTAAAGGTACTGTTTCCGTCGGGGATTGAGCCATTACTAGAATAAATTTTTGATTATTATTGGCCAAGATGTAAACGTTACTTGCACCAGGAAGGACTCCTGCTTGATCTATAATAGTTATATCTATGTATTCATTATCATCCGTCATTTTCCAATCAATTGGCTGTTGTTGTTGGTTATTGCAATCAGGGTTTGGGATATAGACGATTTGTTGAGGCATATTTGCGACAAGAATATTGTTATTCACATCGGGAACAAATGGTTCCTGATGATTAAAAGTTATAGTTTGAGTTGACGGCTTTTGAACTTCAACATTTTCAAAACACGAGGAGAATAAAAATAGAAACAACAGGTATTTAATTTTTGTCATGGCTTTTTATTTCGGTTGTAGGTAAATTGGCATTATTGGCAATTTAAATGGCCTATTGGAACAAGAAGGGTACAAAATCCCTTTCCATGCAGTACTTTCAGCACCTTTTATTGAATATTTAATTAATACTTTCGGATTACCGACAATTGAGATATCGGTAACAGAAAATTCTATGTTGTCCTGTTGAAATTCAATATGCAAATAATTCGGTGACACCTTGGCTATTCCAGAAAACTTTCCCGGAAAGCTTATGTGAAATTTGTAATTGCCGATAACGACATCTTTTGATATAATTTTGTTTGATTTAGAATCCCAGCTAAAAGATGCGCAGGTTGAACTTAGCTTATGAAAGCTTACATCGGAGGCGCAGCCTGTATTACCATTACAGTCGCAGCAAGTTGGGACCAACTTGCCAAAAATCAAATTCAAACCTAGTGCTTTTGATAATGTATCAAACGGAATTTTATAGTTAAGATATGCTCTATAGTGTTCCAGGTTAATGGCAAAAAGTGAAGGAACTACCACGGTTTGGAATTCTAATTTTTTAACTTCACTATAAAATACTACGTCCTTATTCAAATCGATAGTGCACAAAGAAAAACAGGCATTCTCGGGCGTTTGAGAATATGATTTTAAATAAAATGGCAGCAACAATAAAGTACAAACAATTATTTTGACAAGGTATAATTGTGATTTCATAAGGCTGATTTTGAGTAAGTTGAATGAAGTTAGTAATAAATATTTATAAAGCAAATATTTATTTATTACGAGGATATATAATACTACGAAAGATTCCTTGTATAGCTAAAAATGGTGATGATGGGACGCATATCCTTATGTGGATGTTGCTTTTCTTCATTTGCCAATTGTGAAATAACATAAGTTCTCGCTATTCTTCCATTACTATACAATAATTCTGCATCTTCGATAAGAGATTTAACATTACCAAGTGTTAAAAAAAGGCCATTAATAATTTGATATACTCAGCTTTTCTATTTCTATTATATTTCAATGGGGGAACCAATATAAACCTATTATATAGAAATAGTATGGGGCCTTGTATGTTAAAAAAAGAAATCTGCGAAATTTACTTGAAATTTCGCAGATTTCGGTGAAGGTTTGTGGTCCCGACGAGAATCGAACTCATATCTAAAGTTTAGGAAACTTCTATTCTATCCGTTGAACTACGGGACCGTTTTGATGTGCAGATTTCAAATGCGTGGATGCGCAAATTGTAAAATGCCATTCAAAGTGCAAATGTGCAAATTATCAATGAGTTCATCAAACACATCTGCACATTTGAAATCTGCACATTAGCACATCATCTCACAACTGAACCATTGTGCAGATCGTCATCCGGCGAAACAAAGGTTAATTTACCTTCTCCATCCTCGGCCATCAGGATCATACCCTGCGATACAATGCCTTTTATCTCCCGCGGCTCCAGGTTTACCAGGATGCTCACTTTTTTACCGATGATCGCTTCCGGCTCATAATGTTCCGCTATACCTGATACTACGGTGCGCTCATCAATACCGGTATCAATGGTCAGCTTGAGGAGTTTTTTGGTTTTGGCTACCTTCTCGGCAGCCAATATGGTGCCGATGCGGATATCCATTTCGGCAAATGCCTCGTAATTGATATTAGCCTTGGCGGGGATTATTTCTATTTCCTTTGCAGGGGATGCTGCGGCTTCCTTTTTTAAGCGTAGTTTTTCAATCTGTTTATCAATCGCCTCGTCTTCTACCTTTTCAAACAGTAACGAAGCCGGGTTTAATTGATGCCTATTTTTGAAAATAACTTCATCTCCAAAGCCAATTTGTTCAGCAGGCCAATTGAGCATATTTAATATTTTCTGGGATGTTGTCGGCAAAAATGGCTGCAGGCAAGCGGCCAAATGACCGATCAAGACCAAGCAGTTGTGCAGCGCCAGTTTGGCATCATCAGGGTTGGTTTTGATGGTTTTCCAGGGCTCTTTTTCTGTCAGGTACCGGTTACCCAAACGGGCAATTTCCATTGCGGTTTGTAGCCCCTGGCGAAATTTGTACGTTTCTAAACTATGTTCCAGTTCATCATAGAAACGGCCCAGATCTGTATTGATGCTATCATCATTCAAGGCTATGGTGCCACTTTCACTTTCTACTTTGCCATCATAAAACTTGTGCATCAGTATCATTACCCGGTTCACAAAATTGCCTAAAATGGCTACCAGCTCATTGTTTACCCTTGCCTGGTAATCTTTCCAGGTGAACTCGCTGTCGCTGGTTTCGGGCATGATGGAGGTGAGCACATACCGCAGTTCGTCCTGTTTACCCGGAAATTCTTCGAGGTATTCGTGCAGCCAAACGGCATGGTTGCGCGAGGTGGAAAGTTTATCGCCCTCTAAATTAAGAAACTCATTTGCCGGCACATTCTGTGGTAACACGTACTCGCCATGGGCGTGCAGGATGGCCGGGAAAATAATGCAGTGAAATACAATATTATCCTTACCGATAAAATGGATGAGGCAGGCATTATCTTCTTCCTTTTCCTGCTTTTTCCAGTATAATTTCCAGTCCTTATTATTATCGATGGCCCATTGTTTGGTTGCCGAAATATAGCCTATCGGCGCATCCATCCAAACATAAAGCTTTTTGCCTTTGGCTTCTTCCAGTGGCACATCGATCCCCCAATCCAGGTCGCGCGTCATCGAGCGCGGCTGCAGGCCAGATTTAAGCCATGATTTGCACTGACCAAACACATTCACTTTCCATTCGCCTTCTTTGGTATCGATCCATTTTTCCAGCCAGGGTTGATATTTATCCAACGGTAAATACCAATGTTTGGTTGGTTTTAAAACAGGTGGTTTCCCACTCAAAGTTGATATCGGGTTGATCAGGTCGGTAGGATTGAGCGAAGTACCGCAATTTTCGCATTGATCGCCGTAGGCGTTTCCGTAGCCGCAGTTAGGGCAAGTGCCTGTGATGTAACGGTCGGCTAAAAACTGCTGAAAATCCTCATCAAAATATTGATCGGAGTATTTCTCTATAAATTCGTCCTTTTCATAAAGGTTTAAAAAAAACTCCTGCGAAAGATCATGGTGTATAGCCGATGATGTGCGGTGATAGATATCGAACGATATGCCAAACTCCTCAAAACTCTGTTTGATCTGGCTGTTATATTTATCAATGATAGCCTGCGGGGTTGTTCCTTCCTTTTTAGCTTTAATGGTGATGGCCGCGCCATGTTCGTCAGAGCCGCAAACGTAAACCACATCCTGCTTTTTAAGCCTCAGATATCTTACAAAAATATCCGCAGGCAAATAAGCCCCGGCCAGGTGACCAATATGCAATGGCCCATTGGCATAAGGCAGCGCCGAAGTAATGGTATACCGTTTAAATTTATTAAGTTGTGACATTGTATTAAATTGCGTCGTTTCCGCCGGTGGGCGGATTTGGCAAAGATAATTTATTTTAGTCGGAAAGGGAGATTAGGAAGTCAGATGTCGGAAATCAGAGGTCAGAAATAATAATTGATAGATTTATGTCGCGCTAAAAAATCACTCATTCAATAATTCACTAAATTACTCATTAAAAATGCCTCCATTTCTAAAAAAAGGCGATAAAATAGCCATCACATGCCCTGCAAAAAAATTGCCCAACCCAATGACGGATGCAATTGCCTTGCTACAGTCATGGGGCCTTGAGGTAGTATTGGGCGAAACGGTGGAGGCATCCTATCACCAGTTTGCGGGTGACGATGAATTACGTGCACGCGACCTGCAGCGTTTTATTGATGACGACAGTATAAAAGCCATCATAGCCGCACGCGGGGGATACGGAACTATACGTATCATTGACCGGGTTGATTTTAGCCGCTTTGCCACACATCCAAAATGGTTGGTGGGCTTTAGCGACATAACGGTGATCCACGCCCACCTGTTTGCCAATTACTTCGCACAAACTATTCACGGGCAAATGCCGGTAAATATTCCGGATGCTTCGGCATATTCGCTGGAAATGCTTAGAAAAGCCCTTTTCGGGGAAGATATAAGTTATTCATTCAGTTCCCAGGTACAAAACCGGAGTGGCAAAGCCAAAGGTATTTTGATAGGTGGAAATTTGAGCCTGCTGGTTGCTGTACTGGGTTCGGTATCTGATTATAACTATGATGGGAAAATATTGTTTATTGAAGATGTAGGCGAATATTTATATTCCATCGATCGTATGATCCGCACGCTTGACCGCGCCGGGAAATTAAAGAACCTTGCCGGCCTGATGGTAGGGGGTTTTACCGAAACCAAGGATAACGATATCCCATTCGGCCAAACCGTGCCCGAAATTGTGATGGAAGTAGTAAAAAATTATGATTACCCGGTATGTTTTGATTTCCCGGCAGGGCATATACCCGATAACCATTCCATAGTATTGGGAAAAACCCTGAATTTATTGGTGGATGAAAGCCATGTAACAGCGAATTATGACACAATTAAATGAGTTACGGGACTTTAATTTATAGGCCTGCCATGTGGAATTTGCCTGACTGTTAATAGGAGATAAGTTCCTCGTTCTTTCCAAAACTATTCTTCTTTTCGCCTGTTTATTATTATCATATTTTTCAATTATTGAATAATAATATTGTATACTAATAAATTTTTAGTTAAATTTAATATTACATTTCGACCACCTAAATCCTTCTCCGCTAACCAATTTTATTGCCAATTTACTCCTAATCTTAAAAATTATGACACTTTTTGAAAACTTAGGAAACCACAAAGATTCCGGATTATTAATTATCCGTATCGGTTTGGGCATTATGTTTATTTATCATGGTTATCCATTATTAATAGATGGCGTAAAAACATGGGAAACATTGGGACATGCAACCAACTATCTCGGGATCCATTTCCTGCCGGCATTTTGGGGCTTTATGTGCGTGGCGGTTGAAACCCTCGGAAGTGTACTGCTGATCATAGGCCTTGGCTTCAGGCCCGTGTGCCTGCTCATGCTGATCAACCTGATCGTAGCTGTTGTTTACCATTTAGGAAAAGGGGATGGGTTGCTGATAGCCTCGCACGCCATTGAAGATGCTATTATGTTTGCAGGGTTGCTTTTTATAGGGCCCGGTAAGTATAGTTTAGATAAGAAATAAGAAAAAAGCCTGCCTGTTTTGGAACAAGCAGGCTTTTAAATCTTTATACTGACAAAAGACCTGGTTTTAATTTAAACTACTTATTCATATAATCACCCAGGCCCTCTACATAGTTGTCATCAATATCACCTGTGTTATCAGAAAAATATTTATTTACTTTATCAGCTTCTTTTGCAAAAGCTGCTTTTAACGCTTTCTTTTTTAAGCTGATCTTTTGCATTTGATTGCTTTGAACATCAAAAAAATAATAAACATACTCGTCAACATACTCGTCATAATCATTTCCATGAGTAGTTATACCGCTATTTATAAAGTCGGATTTTATAAAGCTGGTTGATATCGTTTTATAGATCGCATATTTTTTGCCTGTGGTTAACACTTGCACATAATGTTTGGCATCAATAGTTGGCACTTTTTCAAATACAATCTTTTGATCAGTGTTGCTGTATAATGTAAATGAATTAGTTTGATCCCTATCTGCCTCTACTACAGATTGCTTATCTTTTGTTATTAAAAGCGCTCCCCCCATTTTATCATAATCAAACAGGTAAGCCTGGTTATAAATTATTTCGTTGGATGAATTAACCAAAAATCCATGTACAAAATCTTCAAACAAGTACCTGCTGCCATGCACATTTCCCTTTTTGTGCGCAAGCCCCGCGCCCCCTATTGAACTGCCATTGGATAAGCTGCTCATATCGCTGCCTTCTGTATGGGCTGATTGTGCCTGCTCAGAAACCGTTTTATTTGCTGTTAAAGTACCGGCCGAGCCTGCACCGGATCCAAGCGGCCTTATAGAAAACTGTAAACTTGTATTATTAGTTATAGCTATAAGTGTATCTACGTACCCCTCATGCTGAAACTGTAATTTTGAACCAGTTGGTACTTCTATTGTAAAATTGCCTAATGAGTCGGTGAATACTGCACTTTTTAAGTCGTTGTCGGCTACAAATACATCATGCAAGGGGCTCCCTTTTCCATCGTTTATATTGCCGGTAACTGTAATACTTTGTGCGGTTGATAGTTTACCAATAGTGATTAGTAATAGTGTAAGAATAAATGCGGATTTTTTCATAAAATGTTAATAGTGTTGTTAGATTTAGATGCGGCTCAAGATAATAATAATAAGCATCAACGCTTAATTATAATCTAAATTTTACAAAAGGATACCATAAGGTACACTCTCAACCCAAGCTTCTTTACTTTAAACGGGGTGTACCCGCATAAAGTATTTACAGGTGTTCAGTAAAAATACATTCTCATAAACGAAAAAAGCCGCCCTGTAATTACAGGGCGGCTAAAAAATAATTTATATACCTATCCTTTATAGATGTGTATAATCGTCAATGATCGCTCGCGAGGCCGTTTTAAAGTAGAACCGCATCAGTGTGAGTGATTGCGCATACGTGTATTGAGCCGTTGGGTCGAAAGCGTAATGCAGCGACACAAATTTCGGTGGCGTAACTACTGTTATATTCGCAGCCCATAAGCCACTAGAAATGTCACCTGGCAAAAATTGAATAGACCAGTTTGAATACTTTGCTACCCCAGCTACAATTGTTTTATTAAAGGTAACATCATAATTAGGGCCGGTGTAATACGAAGTTTGAACAGTAAACTCAGTAGCACTAACTGGTGAAAACGTGGTAGGCCCCATATCTCCGCGAGGGGTTGATGCAACAGTTGTAGTATCGGCGTCATTCCACCTGGTATAAAAATGCTCATAGGCACCTGCGAAATCATTACCAATAAAGTGGTAATAGTGGATGTTCAGGTTCCCTGTAAGTTGCGCGCCGGTAGCGCTAACAATTTTAATTGGAAGCACGTAACTTACTGAAGGGTCCAACAAAGCTTTGTAAAACGTTACCGAAGTGATAACATAAAGCTGACCTGCCGGGATAGTTACCGTAGTTGCAGTAAATGAATAAGCATTGCTTGGCATTAATACATAGCTTACGTTTGATTGTAACTTATTAATGACATCAACATCGGATTGACCACCAACAGCCAATGTAACCACAGTTGCCTTTGTTGTTGGGTTTGCTGAGGCTACGTTTACCGCAAACTGGCGAACAATAGTTCCGTTAGCATCAGTACCCGGGCTTTCTGTGATCGCATCTGAGGCATAGTTAACAAAGCCCCCAAGCGGGAAATCAACAAAGGTTGTCCCCGTATTAAAATTGATGTAATGCGAGTTATCCTTAAGGCATGAGCTTAAAAAAAGCGCAGCCGTTGCTGTAAGGATAGTGGCTAATAAATATATTTTCTTTTTCATGTCTTTAATTTTTAAATATTCTGAAATAAAAGGTTTTTATAATCCAGTTCTTGTATCCCAAAATATTTGTGAAGTAAATCGACTTATTGTAGCCCCGCCCGCTGCAGCGTACTGTACTGGGTTTGATTGGGCCTCGGTTATAGGATAAAACAGCCTTGATGGTAAATGGGTTGATGCCGCGGCCGGGTCAACTGAACTTGGCAGGGCAGGGAAACTTGTTCTGCGGTAGTCATTAAATGCCTGCAAACCGTCATATCCATTTAAGAAAGCCACATATTTTTGACCTATAATAGCTTGTATCTGGGCGCCCTGGCTTCCTGTTGTTGGAAAGGGGTTAGCTGCTAAATAAGTAGTAGCCTGGCCAGCAGATAAGCCCAGGTATAAGAAATCAGCAGTAACGCCTTGTGCATATAATGTCGCGGCATTACCTGTTGTAATATATCCTCTTACCACAGCCTCAGCCTGCAAAAAGTATGATTCTGCTGCTAACATCAATATGGAGCTTTGGGTAGGGCTAATTGAATAAGCAGGGCCTGCGCCGCTCGTGAATTGGGTACCCAATATATTTACAGCATCGCCAAATACGTTACCGCGGTAATTACCTGTAGCCGGAAGTGGTGTTTGCACCGCTGAAAACTCCTGGGCCAAACGCGGATCGTTGTTGTTTTTTAATAAATTAATGGAATAAGCATTTGCACGATAAACCTGTGCGTTTGCACCTGGGTTTCCATTTGCATCAAACACAAAACCACCATAATATGGATTTATTTGATTTGCAGTGTTTGCATAGCCTGGGTTGATCAAAGCATCGGTAGTTAGATATGCACTACCATCCGCTGCTGGCAAACCAGCTGCCAATGCAGGGATTGGGCCAAGAATTGAACCGGGAGAGGCACCAATCTGGCTTTCCTTTATAGCTAAGCGTAATTTAAGGGTTTGGGCAAAACGTGTCCATAGTTTCATTTCAGCAACCACGTCACCAGCTTTGCCAAACATCACATCTGAATTGCCCGGTGCGGTACCGCTTGGCGCAGTGCCGATAAGAGCTATGGCAGCATCCAATTGTTTGCCAAGGTCTGTATAAATAGCAGCAGCTTTATCATACTTAGGGAAAAGTATGGTTGATGGCTGGAAAGCCTGGCTGTATGGTACATCATTAAAGTTATCGACCAGGTTTTCAAAATCCCATGCTTTCATGATCATGCCTATTGCCTGAAAATTATGCAACGAAGCATCTTTTGATGAAGCGATTATTAAGTTGTTAAAATTTGTCGCGTTGGTATACAGATCGTTCCATATAGGAGGCGAAAAACTAGTGTTTGTAAACTGGTACTGAAAAATAGACGCAGGAGGCACAACGCCACCATTCCAAGACCAATAGCCGCTCCATATATCATAAATGATATAATCGTTAACCTCTATATTCGGCACAAAGGCTAATGCACCTGCCAAACTAAGCTGCGGCGTGGTAACTGAGGGCAAGTTCGGATTGACCTCGAGACTCAGGAAATCCTTCTTACAGCCGCTTACACTTGCTGCAAGAATTATTGCTGTGATTAAAATATACTTTTTCATTTCTTTTCTGTGTTTAAATTAGAATGTTACTTTAAGGTCGGCACCAAATATCCTTGTTCCTGGAGTAATGTTATCATCATTAAAGCCTCTAGTACTACTAAAAGGATTAAGATCAGAAAACTCAGGGTCGGTATATACGTTGCTCTTAGGTGTCCAGATGAACAGGTTACGACCTGTTAAAGCAAAGGTTAAACCTTTTATAAAATGCTGTGTGTTGATAAACTGTTTCAGGTCAAAGGTAAGGTTAACCTCACGCAGTTTCCAGAAAGCTCCGCTTGATATGGTTGGCGAATTGGTGCTGCTAAAAGCAGATCCTTGCCAGAAAGCGTAGTTACCATCTTTTACAGTAACATTGGTATTAGCTACATAAACGCCTGGAGAGGTTTGGATACTTGAGTTTGGATATACAAATATTTGACGTCCAGCTTCAGCTGATACATAACCAGTACCTGTAAAATCAAGTGACTGACCGATATTATTTTCAATTACGTTACCACCGCGGTATTCAGCAAGTGCATAAAGGCTAATAAATTTATAGCTTACTGTAAAGTTTACACCTAAGTTATATTTAGGTGTTGTTCTGCCAAAATTCACCAAATTTCCAGATGTGGTTGGGAAACCCGAATTAGGGTCAACCACTACGCGGCCCTCAGGGTCACGAACAAAATCTGATGTCCTTAACATTGGGAAAGGCTGACCAACAATTGCATATTGGTTACTACCCAGGTATAATTGGGAAACACCCGGTAATAATGAAATAACCTTCGAATCGTTATTAGAGAAGTTAACGCCTAACCTAACCAAAACACCATTGTTAGCTTTTGTTAAAACGTCACCGGTTAATTGAATTTCGTAACCTTTTGATTGGGTTTCACCAACGTTAAGAAGTGACTGGCTGTAACCGGTTGCTATAGTCGGATTTATCGTAACCGTTTGGTTTTTATCATGCTGGTTATAATAATCTAAATCTAAGTTGATACGATCGCCAAAGAAAGCAAAATCAGTACCAATTTCAACCTCTGATGTAAGTTCTGGTTTTAATGTAGGGCTGTAGCTTTTTGAGCTCGCAGTTAAACCGCCTAATGCGCCATAAGGGAAACCAGGGGCCAGAACGTTTACATTCTGGATCTCATAAGGATTAATATCTATGTTACCCACGCGACTTACTGAAGCGTAAATTTTCCAGAAGTTTAAAATTTTGTTATCCTTTAAAAACGAAAGCGCTTCAGTTGGCACAAAAGATAATTTACCGGCAGGATAGCTGAATGAGCGTTCTGCTGCAGAAAGCCTTGAATCCTGCTCGTTCCTTAATGTTGCATCTAAAGTTAACCATCCTTTATAGGATACGTTAAAATCACCGTAGTAAGCGATCTGCCTGATGGTATTTTCACCCTCACTTGCGGCTATCAAACCACCGATGGTATTGATGTTGTAAAAATCCTTTAATAATAGGTTGGCACTACCAGCGGTTATCCCTTTTTGTTGTTGTTGCCAAACCGTGTTACCTAATAAAAGGTCGGCTTTGAAGTCTTTAAAGAAAGTATGGTGAAAATCTAATAACGCATCACCCTGAACACGGGCATAACCTGCACCTGGGCTGCTATTAAAGGATCCGTCGCCGTATTGATATAAATCAACAACAGAACCAGGAGATTTTCCGGTTGATTTAAATAAACCTGGCAGGTTATTTTCACCAAATACATCACTATAAGCATAAGGAGTAAAATCAACTTCCTCCTGTGTTGCACGTTCCTGGGCTATACCAAAGTTATCCGATATACGGTAACTGGCGGTTAACCATTTAGTAGGATCGAGTTTAAAATTCACGTTTGATAATACTACATCCCTGCTGGTATTATGTCTGGTATGATTAGTGATCCAGTAAGGGTTAACGGCATAAGCATCATAATAGTTGCTTGGGTTGCCCATATCACCATCAGGGTTTGAATACAACTTAAGGTTTAAGTTTGCCGGCAACTGCAGTACAGAGGCATATAAACTGGTTTCGCCAAATTGCGGAACGTAATTTACACCGTAAGTACTGATGTCAGTTCTGGTGTAACCTAATGAATAATCAATTGAGAATATTCCGTAAGTTTTGTGCCCTCTAATAGAGAAGGCATTTTTCTTATTACTATCATTAGGCACAATATCTGTACGATATGCATTTTGTGCCGAGATGAAAATTGAGTTTTGAGAATCGCCTTGTGAAAAAGAGATATCATTTTGCTCAGTGAAACCTGTTTTAAAAAATGCTTTAACTGGGCTTATTGGGTAGGCTGAGTATTTAGTTGTAGGCTGAACCCCGGTTGCGCTATCCAACGGGTTACCAATTGGAACAGTTGATCCATCGAATCTTGGACCAAAGTCTTCGTTCTCAAATTTTACATAACCATAAGCAGTTGTAATAGGGTCAACTATTTCTCCTCCAGCTGTACCAAATTGATTTTGCAGTTTTGGATAAAACGCAACTTTCTCAGCCTGGATAGAGTTTCCGTAAACAATAACCGGCTTACCATCACCTGTACCGCGTTTGGTAGTGATTAAAAGCGCACCGTTTGAAGCTTCAGACCCGTAAAGGGCTGCAGCACCTGCACCTTTTAACACACTCACATCAGCAATATCATTCGGGTTGATGGATGATAAAGTAGCCGAAGGGATCGGAACACCATCCAATACGATCAACGCATTGTTATTCCCTTCAAGGGAACGGTTACCGCGAAGAACAACAGACACATTTGGGTCAATACCGTTGTCTAATGTATAAACAGCTAAGCCGGCAACCTTAGCGGTTAATCCGTTAGCGATGTTAGTTACATTAGTTTGAGTAAGCTCTTTTGCTGTAACCTGTGTTACCGCGTAACCTAACTCACTTTTTGGGTGTTTGATACCGAGGGATGTTGTAACAACAACCTCATTTAATTGACTGCTTGCAGATTCCAATGATACATTGATAGTAGTTTTACTGCCCACAGCGATCTGTTGGGCTA
Organism: Bacteroidota bacterium; assembly: GCA_013286565.1. Taxonomy (GTDB): domain Bacteria; phylum Bacteroidota; class Bacteroidia; order Sphingobacteriales; family Sphingobacteriaceae; genus Mucilaginibacter. The sequence continues at coordinate 18,823 of JABDFM010000015.1, read as the reverse complement.
CACTACCTACAAAGGAAAATACAAGGGTGGCACCGCTGGGTACACTTATAGTGTATTTACCGGCTGAGTTGGTTTGCGTGCCAACAGTTGTGCCTTTTACCTTTACAGTGGCGCCCGGAATGGGCAGGCCATCCTCTTTGGCCGTTACCGTACCAGTAACAGTACGGTTTTGTGCAAATACCTGTGTTACGCATAACATCAGGAAACACAAACTTACTAGTAGAAGTTTTTTCATTTCGTTAATAATAAGATCAGTTAATAGTTAATTAAAGCTAAAAGTAGTGTTTGATTATTAAAAAGTCAAATAAAATCTTAAAAAAGCCCGTTTTTTTTTCAAAAAAGCCCTTTTCGCACTTAAATTTAATAATTTTAGTACTATGTATTGCATAATACAATTTAAAACATATATCTTTGCAGTATGATTGTTGAAAATACACAAACCCAGATGAGGAAAGGTGTTTTGGAATATTGCATTCTTTCCACGATAGCAAAGGGCGAAATATACGCTTCAGACATAATTGCTGAACTTAAGAAGGCCCAATTGCTTGTAGTTGAGGGTACTTTGTACCCCCTCTTAACCCGTTTAAAAAATAATGGACTCCTCAGCTATAACTGGGTCGAGTCAACTTCGGGGCCTCCCAGGAAATATTATGTCTTATCGGAGGAAGGCATAAAAGTGTTGGAACAGCTGGATAAGACCTGGCATGAGCTGGCTTATGCTGTGCAAACGTCCATTGGGGACAGGAAAGTAAAATAAACCGCAAAAAAACAAAGATCATGAACAAAACTATTATCATCAATATAAACGGCATCGTATTTCATATAGAAGAGGATGCTTACGAAGTACTAAAAAACTATATGACGGATGTAAAACGTCATTTTATGAATTCGGCCGATAGCCTGGAGATCACTACAGATATAGAGAACCGCATTGCCGAAATGTTTAATGAAAAATTGGCCAATGAGAGCAAGCAAGTAATTGTGGAGCAGGATGTAAGGGCAGTTATTGAACAAATGGGTACGGTTGAAGATTTTGAGCACGCCGAAGAGGATACAAAAGCTTCATTTAGCAACACCTATTATAATACGGAGGCACGCAGGTTGTTTCGCGACCCGGACGATCACCTGGTAGGCGGTGTATGCGCTGGCATAGCCAACTACTTTGATATAAACGCCGTATGGATCAGATTGGCATTCGCATTCTCGTTCTTTTTTGCAGGTACGGGCCTTGTGTTATATATTATATTATGGATAGTGATCCCTAAGGCTGTTAGCCGTGCCGACCGCATGGCTATGAAAGGCGAAAAGCTAAACCTGCAGGGGTTTAAGAAAAACTTTGAGGAGGAAATGGGCTCCATGCGCGGGCATTTATCCAACTTTCAGAAAGAGACAACACCATTCGTTTATAAGGCGCGTGATTTTGCAGGAGATTTTTTTCATCACCTGGGTGTATTTTTTGCAGGCGCGGGTAAAATCATATTTAAACTGATAGGCGTATTCATATTATTAATGTGTCTCAGCTTTATTATATTCACTATAGTTGGTTTTGTAGCGCTATTGTCTTATGGCCATTTCGGGCCATTCCATGATCTGCCTTACAGACTATTAGCACATCATCACGCTACCTATATATATGTATCGGCTTTCCTGATTGCTGTTATACCTGCGCTAAGCATTATCATGCTGGTATTTAAAGGGATATTTAATGTAGGGATGGTCAGCAGATCTACCGGCACAACCGCTCTTGTCGTATGGTTAGGCTCCATTGGTGTATTTGTATATCTTGTTATAGGTATAGTTTCCGAATTCAGGTCATCTGCCAGTTACAGTGAAACGGTGAACCTAACCCCTACAAAAAACAATGTCTATTATCTAAAGCTTAATGATCTTAAATACCTTACATCTGAGGATAGTGCCAGCTTAAATATAAAGGGGCTTGCACCTAATATAAAGATCAACGATGACGATGATAATAGTTTTGATACCTTTTATCAGCGTAATATCCATTTAAATATTGAGAGAAGCGATGTAAATCAGCCGGTTTTGATCAGGCAATTCCATGCACGGGGAGGCGACTTTAATGATGCTTTCAGAAATGCTCAAAACATCAAGTACATATTTGCCCAGCAGGATACCGTTTTAAAATTTGACGAACGTTTTTATGGTAAAAATGATGACCTATGGCATGATGAGGAAGTTGTTCTTACCTTAAAATTGCCTTTAAACTCCAAAGTAGTAATAGATCAGGATATGGGGCGAATAGCAGATTTCAATGTTCACGATTGTAACGAGCTTAATAAACGCAATGCCGATGCATTACGGGATGCCACCTTTATGATGACCGATAACGGCCTGCAATGCAAAGTGGATACTTTGGTAACTGATACCATCATAAGGAAACACCTGCCAATTGACAGCACAAAACTTAAAGTGAAATGAAAATGATAAGCACATACATAAGCCTGCTGTTACTATGCGGGTTTATGTTGCTTTATTATAATACCACACACCTTAATAATAGGAAATTGATTAGAAAGATATCCTATCCGGCAAAAACACAAGCTGTTAAGCAAAGCTTATCAGCCAGGATCAGTATAAACAGCTTTTCCTTTTTTAAAGACGTGATTGGTAATATAGCACCCGCGTTAAAAAACATAAAATGACGTTTACCGATAAAAATCGGCCGTTCACCTATGTAAATATCATTTTTCGCCGAAAAACTCAAAATCAGTTGTAACCTTCTGTACTGTTTTTGCATCTTAATATAAAATAACATAAACGCCCGCGGCAGTATCCGCAACCCCCTTTTTTGATTTATTCAAAAAAAAAGAGGAACACTCTTTAATGGGATAGCTATTGCCTGAGAAATTGGATTACTAAAATTAACATATCAATGAGAACACATTTTTAACATCCTGCTACCTGCCACCTAACGGTTAGATAACCGGAACGTCAACAACTTATTTAACAACCTAAAAAAAGAGGAAGATCTTTTAACGGCTTTTTATTGCCAAAATTTTAAAAACCACAACCATGAAACCAATTCTACATAAAATATATTTTACGCTGCTGCTGATCATAGCGGCGACGAGTGTTACGTTTGCCCAAACCGATGGGCAGTCGGCAAATGTTACGGGATCATTGCTTGATGAACAGGGTAAACCCATGACATATGCCACAGCCACATTATTAAATGCCAAGGACTCCACTATTGTGAAGAGCACTTTAAGCAATGAATCGGGTGTATATGCCTTTGAACATATTAAAACCGGGAGTTATATTATTAAGGCCACCCCGGTGGGTTACGAGAAGGCATTAACTCAGCCTTTTAATGTAACTCCAAATTCACCCAATATCGTTCTGCCGGAACTAAAAATGCAGCCGGCCACTCGTAGTTTAAGCGGCGTGAGTGTTACCGCTGCAAAGCCATTGATAGAACGTAAGGTGGACCGCACAGTGATGAATGTGGAAAACAGCGTTTTGGCGGCAGGCAACTCGGCAATGGATATACTGGAAAGGGCGCCCGGTGTAAGCGTTGATAAGGACGATAACATCAGCCTAAAAGGAAAGCAGGGTGTAACGGTGATGATCAATGATAAGCTCACTTATCTTACATCGGCCCAGTTAGCCACGTTGCTTCGGTCAACTGATGGCACTACCATCAAATCAATAGAGATCATTACCAATCCTTCTGCCAAATATGATGCGGCAGGTAATTCGGGTATCATCAATATAATACTGAAAAAGAACAAACAGGCCGGTACAAATGGCAGCCTGACCGTTGGAACCGGATATGGCGCATATTGGAAGGATAACCAGACCTTGCAATTGAACCACAAAGAAGGCAACTTGAATATATTCGGTTCGTTCAGCCATAATGATAATAAGCGCATACAGGATATAGGCATCGAACGGATTATTACCGATGGCACAGGAGCAACTACTTATTTCAGGCAGACGAGCCCTATTATTGATGCCGATCATAATAACAGCTACCGTTTTGGGGCGGATTATGATATGTCGTCAAAAAACACCATAGGTTTTGTGGTAACCGGTTATTTTAACGGTGAAAACGATAACATTAATGATAACACATATATAGGCAAGAGTTTCAATGAGGTTGATTCTTCGTTAAATACCATTTCGTCTATTCACCAAACCTATCACAACATCGCGTTTAACCTTAATGACACTTACAAAATTGACACCGCAGGCCAGGAATTAAGCGCAGACCTTGATTATTCACAGTTTAAAAACAATTCGTTTGCTACATATCCAACCTTTTATACCCTGCCAAATATCAGCATTCCGTACAAACAATCTTTTTTAGGCAACCATACCCCCTCAATTATTAATATCCGCACCGCGAAAGTTGATTATATAAAACCCATAAACAAATCGCTGAAGCTGGAAACCGGTTTGAAATTCAGCGATGTAAAAACGGATAATAACCTGATGGAAACGACTGACGAAGCTGCCCCTTATTTAAGCACCAACCATTTTATTTATGATGAAAAAATTGACGCGGGCTATATCAATTTAAATAAGGATTTCAAAGGCTACTCTGTGCAGGCAGGCTTAAGAGCAGAATATACCAGTTCAACAGCAAACGGCGATTCGGCAAATAATGTATCGAATATACCCAGGCATTATCTTAACTTTTTCCCAAGCTTGTTTATCAACCATACCATAAATGATAAAAATGAGATCAACTTCTCCTACAGCCGCCGTATTGACAGGCCGCAGTATGATAACCTTAATCCGTTTGTTTTTCATCTTGATCCATATACCTATCAAAAAGGAAACCCTTACTTAAAACCACAGTACACCAATAACTTCGAATTTAACTACACCTATAATAAGAGTATCACTTTAACATTAGGCTATAGCCGCACTACGGATGTAATAACCGAAGTACCCGGAACAGACCCGGCTACCAAAGTCTCGTTTATAACACAGGACAATTTGCAGGTACAAAACGCCTATAACGCCAATCTTTATGCTCCTTATACCATTACAAAATGGTGGGAAGGTAATGTGAACGCCACCGCGTTTTACCTGGGCTTTAAATCAAACGGATTAGAGGGTGGAAATTTGGACAGGGGCCAGGTGGCCTATAATATCCGCACAACCCAAACCTTCACACCAATTAGCGGCTACAAGGCAGAATTAACAGGAAATTATCAATCAGATCTTACCTACGGGCTTTATGATGTTAAACCCAGGTATTCTGTTGATGCGGGGATAAGTCACGGGTTTGCCAATAAAAAATTAAACGTAAAGCTATCCATGAGCGATATATTTAATACGCTGCGCAATGATGTTAACAGTAATTATCAAAGCACTAATTTGGATATCACCCAAAAACGCGAATCGCGCATCACCAGGTTAACCGTAACCTGGAACTTTGGCAATAACAAAATAAAAGCCCGCGAACACGAAAGCGGCGCCGATGATCTTAAAGGAAGAGTGAAAGGGAATAATTAAGTGGGCAGTTTGCAGTGGGCAGTAAGCGGTTTGCTTGGGCAGTTAAAAACGACTCCTATAGCAAACTGCCCACTGAAAACTGCAAACTCACTTCTTCTTCGCCTTAAAGCTACCGTTGGGTTGAATAAAGGTGGCTTCGGTGATCTTGGCTTCGCCGGGAGGACCGAATTGCAGGTAATAACCGCTTAATACCTTTAAAGCGAACTTATCATTCCCTAAAGGGATCAGCTCATAGTCCGGCTGGCCGGGTACAAGGGCATACAGGGTTTTACCATCCTTAACGTATATTTTTGCGGTTATTCCACCCAATTCATACTCGCCCACATATTTTTGAAGCTCATTTGAGCTGATCGATTTAGCTTCTATGCCTTTGGTAAATAAAAGCGGCTTTAAGCCTCCTTCCAACTGGCTTGTCAAGCCATCGATGTCCCCGGATAAATTCATCCCGAACTGTATTTTCACGCCAGCCATTTGCGAAGTATCAATACCCTCTTTGGGATCTTTATCAAACACATCAAAAATATCGTAATTGGCATGCCGCAGCCAAAGGGTGTGGGTAACTGTTTTTAAGAACAATGAATCATGGCTCACATAAATATGCATCGTGCCATATCCGGGGTTGGTATAGCTACCGGCAAAATCAGCTAATGAATGTGTGGCGGGGTTATGACTTGTAGAAGGTTTCTTTTCTTTTTCTATTTTTTCGGCTTCCTTTTTACCCTTATCAGCTACGCTTTTAAGGTAACTGTTCCAATCATGGTATTTTAGGTTAAGCATCCGGTCGGCAAGTATATTCCTTACTATGCCGGGAACAGTTGAACCATTCTGGTTAGTTAATACCACGATACCTACACTATCAGAAGGGAAAAAGCAGGTGCTGGCCGAAAAGCCATCAATATTACCGCCATGCTCCACCCTATAATGCCCTTCGTATGATGACAGGAACCAACCAAACCCATAATTTGCAAAGTAGATATCAGGATTTTCCTTATTGGGCAAGGCAGCATCAATGATGGATTGTGAACTCATGGCTTCGTTACGGTGCCGGGCAGGGATGATCTCTTTCCCATTATACTTACCATTATTGATCCAGGTGATCACCCATTTAGCCATGTCATTAACGCTGCTGTTGATGGCGCCTGCAGGTGCCATACCATTAATATGATAGTACGCCTGTTTTTTTATAATGCTGTCCTTTTTCACCTCGTACCCGGTGGCAATATCATCGGATTTCTCCAGCTCGGGGATACTCAAATCAGAGCGTGTCATGCCAAGAGGTATAAAAAAGCTTTGTTTGATATTATCTTCCCAGCTTTTGCCGGTTAATTTTTCAACAACCGCCCCTTGCGCCGCGAACATAAAATTATTGTATTGCCATTTTTCTCTTATGCCGTAGGTGGGTTCCATGTATTGTACCCGTTGCATCAGGCTATCGACTGACATGGTGCTAAAAAAATACCACGATAGATCATGCCGGGGCAGACCGGTACGGTGGCTCATCATGTCGCGCAGGGTGATAGTATTGGTCATGGCATCAGTATAGAACTTTAAAGATGGAAGGTAATTATTTACGGGCTTATCAATATCCAGTTTACCGTCCTGTTGCAGCTTGCCTATTAAGGTAGAAGTAAAAGCCTTGGTGCATGAGCCGATAGCGAATAATGTATTAGGCGTTACCGGCAACCGGCCCGCTATATTGCGATAGCCAAACCCTTTAGCATAAACCACTTTATTTTTCTGAACAACCACTACCGCGAAACCTGCCGCATGCCAGTTTTTAAGCACCCGCTGAAAAGCCGTGTCCAAACCCTTAAAGCGGGGGTCTTCAATGGTTGATTGCTGGGCAAACACATGTAGTGTGGCTATACAAAGCAAAAGGGTGATGATCTTTTTCATGAAAGGTTTTTTCAGTTGGCAGTCTTTTTTCAGTTGGCAGTTTTGAGTTGGCGGTTTGCAGTTCTTAAAATTTATCTAAATATATATAATGGTAACGATATACAAGTTGGGACAAATTAATCTTGCTTTTTAATTGCGCTATTTGTAATGTTCATTATCATTAAGTCCTTCTTAGTATCAAAGCTCATCCTCATTTCTACACCTTCAGTATATAGAACCCACGTATTGTCCCCTATTTTCTTATAGGGGCCTTCGACTACATTCTTTATTTCTTTGTGATTAAATGGATAGATTAATTCTAATCTATTGCACGTATCATTTTTATAATGGCAATTTATTCGAAAATAACTTTGATAAGTATATGAATCGCAAGTATCGGTCTTAGAAATTAGGCTGAAATTTGCCGGTTCATTTTCACAATTTTTTCTAATGTCTTTTTTTAAATACCCCGGCTTTATCATATAGCTTTCATTTTGAGTGTTATTTCCTTGTGCTTTTAAGCAAAATGGGGTTACAAATAGGACGAAAAACAGGGTCAATTTTTTCATTGAGTTTAGGTATTTAGATGAAATCAAATGTAATAAAAAGGCCCGTTCGTGAAAACTGGCTTACTATGTTTAAGGGGCTTATTCTTTACGTCTTTCTCTTTAGGTTTTATAAAAAATGGTAACGATATAATATATTACAAAAGATATTTCGATTAGCATAAGTGTCGCAAAACTGCAACTGCCTACTGCAAACTCAAAACTGTTAACTGACTTATTGCCCCACCATAAACACTGAGTTGCTGAACAGCAGTTTGCCGTTTTCCCAAAAGCTGCGGAACAGAGGATCATCCACCATATAAACTACTGAGCCACGGCCAAGCGATTGCACGCCAAACAAAAGTCCATTTTTGATCTTTTCTTTTGCTTTCTGGCCCACAAAGCCCTCTACATAAGCATCCTTTTTAACTGTGCCCACATTCCATCCGTCATCGCCCAGGTAGCTGTACAATACATCGTTTAATTTAAGGGTAAAGTAGTATTTGTCCAACCCAAAGCCCAGCGGGTGGGTGTTATCCATATCCACTTTATAAATAGCGCCGGGCACACTCGACCTTATCGACTCATGATCGCGGTCGGCATATACCTTTACCATATCTGGTTTATCTTTAGCGGCGGTATCCTCCTTATGTTTATCGCCAGGCAGGTTTTTTATGGAGAAGCCTCTTTTATCAACCAGCAAGGAAACTGTATTTTCCATAGCGATCAGCTTACCACCATCATGTACCCAGTTTTGAAGTTTATCGGCTGGAAAATCATCATAATTCCCATCAGGAAATATGGCCACGTCAAAATCATTCCAACGGATGCGGTTAAGGTCTTTATATCTAACCAGGGTGATCGGGTAATTGATCTGCTGTTCAAAAAAATGCCAAACCTCGCCCATCGCTTCAGCCGAAACGCCATCGCCGGTAATTAGCATAATTTTTGGCGGATGGATAAACCTGATAAACCGCGAGCCTATGTCAGCCCCCTTATCAACAAAGCCTGAATTTAACGGCACCAGTTCCCGGTTGCAGTCTGCAGCCGCCCCAAGTACGATATCATCAAAATTGTCGGAATTGTTACCCGCACGCGTGATCACCAATGATCCGGCAGCAAATTTTTTACCACCGGCTTCAAAAGGGGCTTCTGCGCTTCGCACTTTAATGTTCTTTTTCAGTAATTCGGCCAAAAACTTTACATCATTTACCGAACGCCATGCCGATATGTAGGCATAGGCGTGTTTATTGATTGTAGTTGGCGGGGCAGTTAGTACTACGCTGGTTGTTTTCCCCTGCGCCGGTTTTATCGATTCCTTAACCCCATAGGCTTTAAGGCCGTACGCATAGGGTAAGGCCCAGGCTGTAATATCGTAGGTGTTTGAATCGGCTACAAAGGTTTTAGGTTCTAATAATACATTTAACAGTACCGATTTAGGCTGATAGGCATTGATCACCATATCATGACTGTTTATTTCGAATGACTCTGTTTTACCGGTGACATAATTAAAGCCTGTGCTCCCTGCTTTTACACCATAGCCATATTGAATACCGTTCCGGCTCAGCAGGTCAGCCAGTTTATCGATCTTGTCCTGGTTATCATTTTTAATAACGTAGGTTTTGTATTCGCCGGGAGGATTGGTGCGGCTATTGTCAAAGTATTTTTTAAACTCATCCAGCGCTTTTGGCGCATTGGCCGATGCGGCTTCTACGGTGCTCAGGCTGTTGGAAAGATGGTGCGATATACGGTCGGCAAGTGTTAAGGTATCACCGCTGCGGGTAGCGATGGCCAAACCTGCCGCGATACCACCCTGTTCATACGTCATGCCAATAGAGCCGTTATAAATGGGATAGGTATCGCCGTAGGATGGATAAAGCAGGTCGAATTCTTCTTTGGTAAAATACATCCAGCCGTTCTGATCGAAATACTTAGCGTTGTTTTTACCGATAATGGTTTGAAATTCCAGTTGCCAGGCGGTAATATCCTTATGAAAAGGCGCCGCCGCCGGGGCAAAATAGTAGGGCGAATTATACCCCTGCTCGTGGAAATCCACGTGCACCTGGGGCAGCCATTGATTAAATAAGGCTACTCGCGCCTGCGTTTCCCTTTGTGTTTGCCAGGCCCAGTCGCGGTTAAGGTCGAAATAATAATGGTTTATCCTTCCGCCGGGCCAGGGTTCAGAGTGTTCGCGCGATGAAGGATCAGCATCAGGCACTGCCCCTTTTACCGAATTGTAAAAATTAACATAGCGTTCGCGCCCGTCGGGATTTAGGCAGGGGTCGATCACCACCACCGTATTTTTTAGCCAGGGCTGCGTGCGTGAATTTGCGGTATTGGCTATTTCGTAAAGAGCCTCCATAGCCGCCTCGCTTGAGCTGGGCTCGTTGCCGTGTACGTTGTAACTCAACCACACTATAATAGGAGTAGCACTTGCAGTAGCAGTTGAGGATGTACCTAAACCCGCAAGCGAAAGATTATGCTGGCGTATTTCTTCCAGCCGGTTTATGTTTTGATCTGAGGCGATAAACATCACCATTAATGGACGACCCTCATTAGTGGCGCCGTATTGCTGCAGCTTTACATTTTTTGATGTGGCTGCTACGTATTTAAAATATTCTGCAATGCGGAAATGCGGGGTAAACTGTGAACCCAGCTTATATCCTAAAAATTGGGATGGCGATTGAATTTCCTGCGCAAAAGCGATGCAGGCAAAAAGTAGGGTGATCAGTAATAAAGGTATCTTTTTCAGCATATTGAGATAGCTAAGCTATAAATAATTTTTTGAATGTTTATGTAAAACAAGACCGTCCTTGCGAGGAACGAAGCAATCTCTGAAGAGGACAGTCATGAACCTTAATATCTTAATGAGCAAATAGCTTTCTGCAACTAACAATTTATCGTGGAGTTTGATCAGCTTATGTAGGGATTGCTTCGTTCCTCATGACGTGGTGGGTTGGTATGGACATTAAAAATCTGCACATTTGCATATCTTCACATCTGCAAATTGAATACATGACCCCCATACAGGCACTGCAAAAATATTTTGGATACAGCGAGTTCAGGCATCAGCAGGAAGCCATTATTGAGCATGTTTTAAACGGGCAGGACGTTTTAACATTGATGCCTACCGGCGGCGGCAAATCATTATGCTATCAGTTGCCCGCGGTTTTAATGGATGGCCTGACCATCGTGATCTCGCCATTGATCGCCCTGATGAAAGACCAGGTGGATAGCCTGAACGTAAACGGGATATCCGCCGCCTTTTTAAACTCATCACAATCACCGGACGAGCAGCAGCGGATAACCGATCGGCTTAAAAATAACCAGATCAAACTGCTTTACCTGGCACCCGAACGCTTGTTTGGATCAGGAAGCAATTTGATCAACTTTCTAAAATCATTACCTGTTTGTCTCATCGCTATTGACGAGGCGCATTGCATATCACATTGGGGGCACGATTTCAGGCCCGAATACCTGATGCTGGCCGGGTTAAAGAATGAGTTCCCGAAAATACCGGTTATCGCGCTGACCGCTACAGCCGACCAACTGACTCGCAAGGATATCCTGGATAAATTAAACCTGAAGAACCCGGCGCAGTTTGTTTCCTCGTTCAACCGGGCGAATATCACTTACCGGGTGGCACCAAAAAAGAACAGCTTCGATCAGCTGCTTAATTTTTTGGAGGATAGAAAAGAGGATTCCGGTATTATTTACTGCCTGTCGCGCAAATCAACGGAAGCTTTAGCCGCCGACCTGAAAAGCGAGGGCTATGCAGCCGAAGCCTACCATGCGGGTATGGAACATGGCGATAAGGCACGTAACCAGGAAGCTTTTTTACGGGATGATGTAAAGATCATCGTGGCAACCATCGCCTTTGGGATGGGTATCAACAAATCAAACGTGCGCTATGTGGTGCATGTTGACCTGCCAAAAAATATTGAAGGTTATTACCAGGAAACCGGTCGCGCCGGGCGGGATGGATTGCCGTCTGATGCCCTTTTGTTTTATTCTTATGGTGATGCGACCAAACTGAAAGGATTTGCCAGCGTTCCGGGCAACGAGGAGCAAAGTGCCATTATGCTGAAAAAGCTGGATGATATGGTAAAATATAGCCAGTTGCAAACCTGCCGCCGCCAATACCTGATGCAATATTTTGATGAAGAGTTTCCGGACAATTGCGGCTCATGTGATATCTGCCTGAGTGAATATGAAAAATTTGATGCTACGTTGATCGCCCAAAAAGCGCTATCGGCAGTTTACAGGCTGAAGGAAAGATTTGGCAATACCTATGTGATCGATTTTCTGCGCGGTTCCAAAAGTGAAAAGATCAGGGAGGAACATAAACAGCTAAAAACTTACGGGGTTGGCGCGGATATTAGCCGGGCCGATTGGTTTCGGTATATCCGCGAGCTGGTTACCCTGGGCTATTTGCGGGTTAGTGATGATGAATACCCGGTATTAAAACTGACGGCCAAAAGCGATGCGGTATTAAAAGGACTGGAAAAAGTGGAGCTGATCGCGTCACAAACGATAGAGGAAAGGGAGCAGGAAATTATTCCTTATGAAGCCGGTTTGTTAAATGACCTGAAACTGGTTCGGCGGGATATTGCTATAAATGAGAATGTGCCGGCCTATATTATACTTTCGGATGCGGCATTACTGGAGATGGCTACTTATCTGCCCGAAACGCTGGATGAGCTGCGGCAGATCTCGGGTTTTGGCGATGTAAAGCTGGCGCGCTATGGACGTGAGTTTTTGATCCCGGTTAAAAATTATTGTGTAAAACATAGCTTATCATCGCGCATTAAGCAAAAGTCGCCTAAAAGGGAGCGCAAGACGAGGGCCGAAAGAACACCCACTAAGCGGAGAGGTAGTGACACAAAATCGGAAACATTTACTTTGTACCGTTCGGGCAAAACCGTAGAAAGTATTGCTGCAGAACGCAGTTTATCGCCCATGACCATTGAAAGCCATTTGAGCCATTTTGTGCAGACGGGAGAAATGGATATATTGGAACTGGTAAAAGAAGAAAAAATTCCTGTAATACAGGATGCCATTGAAAGTTATGGTTATGAACGACTGGCACCGCTAAAAGAGGTGTTGGGTGATAATTATACTTATGGTGAGATCAAAGCGGTGATTGGATGGATGAATAGGGATAATAATTAAAAACGCCCCACCCAACCCTCCCCGGAAGGGAGGGCTTTAAAAAGTCTCCCCAACCGGGGGAGATTTAGAGGGGGCTCGCAATAACGTTGGAGATAAAATAATGACCACAGAACAACTATACGATATCTACAAACAACACCCGGTTATCAGCACGGATACGCGTAAAATAGCGCCGGGCAGCCTGTTTTTTGCTTTAAAGGGCGATAAGTTTGATGCGAATACTTTTGCAGAACAAGCCATTGCAGCCGGGGCAGCGTATGTGGTGATCGATAACCCGGCTTACCGCTTAAACGAGAAATATCTTTTGGTGGATGATGTGTTAAGCACCTTGCAGGACCTGGCGCGTCATCATCGCAAACAATTAAAAATTCCGGTAGTTGGACTTACGGGAACCAATGGGAAAACTACCACTAAGGAGCTGATCAATTCGGTTTTATCGCAGCATTTTAATACCTACGCTACCCAGGGCAATCTGAATAATCATATCGGTGTACCATTGAGTATTCTTTCTATTAATAATACTCATCAAGCGGCGGTGATCGAGATGGGGGCCAATCACCAAAAGGAGATCGGGTTGCTTTGCAGTATTTCGCAACCTACTCATGGATTGATCACCAATGTTGGCAAAGCTCATTTAGAAGGTTTCGGTGGATTTGAGGGTGTGAAGAAAGGCAAAGGGGAATTGTATGATTATTTTAAAAAATCAGGCGGGGTTGTGTTTGTCAATAGCGACAGCGCGGACTTGATGCAAATGCAATATGACCGGACTTTAAAAAATGTGGTGTTTTATGGAAGCATTGATTTGGAGAACCTGGTTTCGGGGCAATTGACGGAGAACTCACCTTATCTCGCACTGCAATGGACCAATAACGGAACAGGGAAAAGTTATGATGTAAAGTCACAATTGACCGGGGCTTACAATTTGGATAATATATTGGCGGCTATCTCCATCGGGGTTTATTTTAAACTGAGTGCCGAGGAAATCAATGCAGGTATAGCTGGTTATCAGCCTAAAAATAACCGTTCACAAATAACACAGACCGCTACCAACACCCTTATCTGCGATTATTACAATGCCAACCCAAGCAGCATGTTTGTTGCCATCGAGAACATGGGCAAGATAAAAGCAGACTATAAAGTTTTGGTTTTGGGCGATATGTTTGAGTTGGGGGACGAATCCGCCGTGGAGCATGAAGCGGTCATTAAAAAAGCGATGGAAACGGAGGTAGGGTTGAGGATATTTATTGGGGCGGAATTCTATAAGTCCATAGACCATGGACCATGGACCATGGACAAAAATAAATTTTATGCTACTGTTGAGGATGCCATCGCTGCATTAAAAGCCAATCCTATAAAAAATGCTACGGTGCTGATCAAAGGTTCGCGGGGGATGGCGCTGGAGCGGTTGGTTGAGTTATTTTGAAAGTTTTCAATTCCCCTCCATGGAGGGGGTGTGTTGGGACTTGAAGTGGTAGGGGTGGGTTTATTGAACTATGCATGCGGGTTAACCCCTTCCTGCCCTTCCCGGGGGAAGGAATCGCACAGGCCCTGAAGTATTCTGTTCTCTATCTTATCGAAAAATCCGAAATCGAACATCCGAAATCTGAAATTAGCGGGGGGCTGTGAGGTAGGCCAATCTTGCCACTTCTTCTCCCACCAAACTACCCATCGCCACGCCCATTCCATTGCAGCGCACGGCGCAAAACACATTGGGTTGCACTTCCTTTACTATCGGGCTGATCTCCTCACCAAAACCCATGATACCGCTCCACCAGTAATCGATCTCTACAGGCTGACCGGGTAAGATCATTTCATTAAGGTATGCGGTAAGCTGGTCTTTCACCTGTTCCGTATGGCCGAAATTCCACGTTTGTTCTTTTTTAAAGTCGATATTACGGCCACCTCCAAAAAGGATGCGGTTATCGATATTCCGGAAATAGTAATAGCCTTCGTTAAAGTGGTAGGTGCCTTTCAGCTTTAAACCGGGTATGGGTTTGGTTACTAGTACCTGCCCGCGACCGGGTATTACATCCAGTTCAGGATATAACTGCGCTGCAAAAGCGTTGGTAGCCAGTATTACTTTGGTGGTTTTGAAATTGCCCTGTGAAGTAGATAGGCTCACATGATCTGACGAGTGGTTAATAGCATTTACGCTGCAATCGTTCAAAACCAAAACGCCTTCAGCATAAACCCTGTTCAGCAATGTCCGCATCATTTTTCCGGTGTGTATTTGCCCCTCATAGGGGTTATAGATCATGCGGCTGATCCCATTGAAGCCAAAATCAGCAATTTTGGCTTCAGCAACTGAATAAATATCAGCGCTGCCAATTACCTGTTTGAGCAGATCGTTGAAATATGTTAAATGATCCAAGGCTTCTTCGGCTTTAGCCGCTTCGTTATCCATAAACAGCTCGTAGCCGCCGTATTGGTGGTAATCGATGTTATTATCGCCCAAATTCTCCCTCAGACGTTGCAGACCGCGCCATTTGTAATCAACCAGGCGCAAAACTTCTTCTTCGGATGATCTTTTTAAGTATTCAATTTGTTCGGAAAGTGTGCCGAAACAGGCGAAACCCGCGTTTTTGGTACTGGCGCCGCTTGGTAAGAAGCCCCGCTCCAGCACAGTAACCTTTAAATTTGGTTGCTGCTGTTTCAGGTGGAGGGCGGCACTAAGGCCCACAATGCCGCTGCCAATGATGATCACATCAGCATTATCAATAAACGCGGTGCGCTCCCAGTATGAAAATGAAGGTTCCAAGCCCAAATGTAGAAAATCGTTGGGAATGCTTTTTGAAATAGGTGTTATTAGTAGTAAAAAAGCGTGTAAAATCCGCCGTATTGTGTAATTGTTAGAATATCTTCTTTCTGTATCTGTTCAGCCAATACAAACTCAACGAGTTCTTTCTACCCACCAAACTTTTTTGTTTTTAATACTGCCATTGTTGAATATTTACCCGAAGATACAAAACCATATCAAATAAAAACCCCTCCATTAGCCCGAATATATCCTCCCAAAATCCATCAATTTCCCGTTTGGATTTTACTTCTTAATTGTATATTAGTAAGGTGGTAAAATTCAGTTGATTGTGAAGAAAATACTAATCTCACTATTCTTTATATCGGCCCTATTTTTAGCGACTACTAAAACTGATGCACAGGACGTGGGCTCTTTTGATGCCATTATGCTATCGTCCACCATGCCGCCGCAAATGCCGGATCTGGATCAGGCGCCATGCCCTCAGGAGGGCAACCTATGGCAGCCGGGTTATTGGTCGTATGATTCTAACTTGCATGATTATTACTGGGTGCCCGGCGATTGGGTAACCCCGCCACAGGAAGGCATGTTATGGACGCCCGGTTATTGGGATCAGGCTAATGGGCTCTATAACTACCACCCAGGCTATTGGGGAACCGATGTTGGCTTCTATGGCGGAGTATATTACGGTTTTGGTTATTCTGGCTTAGGTTATACGGGCGGGAAATGGAAACACCATCATTTCCACTACAATACTGCCGTTACCCACATAGATAAAAAGGTAGTACATAACACTTATGTAGATAACACGGTTGTTGACAATAACGTGGCCGTTAGCCATATCAGCTTTAACGGGCCCGGCGGCATTACGATAAGATTACGCCCGCAAGAAGAAAGGGCCGTGCACGAACTTCACATACCACCCACCGAGTTCCAGATAGAGCATCAGCTGGCTGCACGGCAAAACCCCGGTCAGTTTGCCTCATTTAATCACGGGCGCCCGGCAATTACGTATTTAAATAAGGCCAATAGCAGAAGTTTTTTATCGGCTGCGCGCAACAGCACCGGCGGGCGTAACAACACCAGCGCGTATACTCCCGGCAGAAGTAACAACACCGGTAGAAGCATTAGCCCTGGCAGAAGTACCAACTCCGGAAGATATACCAATACCAGCAGACACACCAGCACCAGCGGGCATACAAGCAGCCACACCAGTAGTACAAGAACAGGTACTTCGGGCAGCAGCAAGCATTTAGCAAGCACTACACATAATAGCAGTACCCGTACCCCAGCCAAAACCAGTTTTGGCAGTAAAATACACAATGTAACGCAACATGCCACTCAATTTGTATCACGGCAATTTTCAGGAAAGTCGACGTCGCAGCAAAAAACGCAGCAACCAAAAACGCAGCCCAAGGTTCAACCCCGCAAAACTCATACATAGCCCGGCTAAATTTAAGCCCCATTTAAACACAAGGGGTTTTTTTATGATCCGATTTCCGCCTAACCCAATGATTTAAAACTTATTAGTGATCTGGCTGTAGTAACATAAAATACAACCAGTTATGAAAAACATACTAAAAACAGCATTCTTTATAGCGGCGATGTTATTGGCCGTTCCTAAAATATATGCTCAGGTTAGCGTTGATATAAGTTTATCCGCTAACATTGCTCCACCACCAATACCCGAATATGATCAGCCACCATGCCCCGAGGACGATTATTTATGGCAGCCCGGTTATTGGGCCTATGATCAGGATGCCGGTGATTATTATTGGGTTCCGGGAGTTTGGGTAGCTCCGCCTACCGTTGGATTTTTATGGACCCCCTGTTACTGGGGATTTGAGGGCGGCGTTTATGCATTTCACCAGGGTTACTGGGGACCTCATGTTGGGTTCTATGGCGGAATAAATTATGGAGGCGGTTACTATGGTGAAGGTTTTGCTGGAGGAGGATGGCAGGGCGATCATTTTCGCTACAATACTGCGGTAGTAAATGTTAATACTACTATAATTCATAATACTTATGTTGACCGCACGGTAATTAATAACAACACTAATAATCGTACAAGCTACAATGGACCCGGCGGCGTTACGGCAAGGCCCCGCCCCGAAGAGGAACAAGCCATGCGCGAACAACATACACAACCAACCGGCGAACAGGTAGCCCACCAGCAAACTGCACATGCTGACCGCAGTCAATTTGCCAAAGCCACTAATGGGCAGCCCGGTACAGCGGCCATGAATAAAGTGAATGGCGATCATTTTACCCCAAGGGGAGCGGGTAACAATCAACAACAGCGTACACAACCGCAGCAAAATGTGCAACCGCAAGAACAACAGCGTACACAGCCGCAGCAAAATGTACAACCGCAGGAGCAACCACAACGTGTACAACCTCAAGAGCAACCACAGCGTGTGCAACCACAGCAAAGTGTACAGCCACAGGAGCAACAACAGCGTGTGCAACCGCAACAACAACAGCGTGCACAACAGCAACAAAATGCACAACCACAAGTGCAGCAGCAGCAGCGGACACAACAACATCAACAACGACAAAATACACAGTCGCGCCAGCAACGACCACAACGTTCACAACAGCAGCGGGCAAAACCACGCGCCAACCCACGGCCTGCTCAACCACAACGCGATAAGCAAAATTAGAGAGTCTTCACTAAAAGCCCCGCCAATTATTGGCGGGGCTTTTAGGTTATATAATTAGTTTTTTTGAATAAGTGGTTTACCCACAATATATGTCCTGAAAAAATACCTCCAGGGCATGGCCACGATAGGTAATATAACCAACATAAAATTGTGGGCCATGGTCTCAGCCGGTGTTCCGGTCAATTCGTTTCGCTGGTACAGCGGCCAGGCAACAACGATCAGCCAGGCGACTTTATAGACGATCTCAAACAGCACTATTGGCAGCATCTTGAGGGGGCGTAGTATCCCGATAACGGCTATGATGCCGAACGATCCCCACATAAACC
>JABDFM010000014.1:57635-58038 GCA_013286565.1 Bacteroidota bacterium | reverse complement strand
TCTTCCAGGTCATCCAGCACATCATCGTCAACGGTGGATTTGCCTGCCACCACTTTGGTGATCTTGGAAAAGAAATTGTCCTTTGTTTTTTCTAAACCGGTATCCAGCGCCTGCTGTTCCTGCGGCGTACTTTCCTTCTTTTTAAAAAAATCAAATAGTCCCATGGATGTTTTGTCTGAACCTGAATTTACAGAATTTGTGAATTTACAGAATTAATACTTCCTGATCCCTTATCTCTATGTGCTATCAACAAAAAAAGCCCTCTCGTTTATACAAGACGGCTTTTATGTTTTTATCCAGGTCAATTACTGACCCTTGTTTGCATTGATCGCGTCTTTAACGTGATCGTTATGCACAATTATTTCTTTAAATGAGTAAGCACCTGTTTTTGGCGACTTAGTCA
>JABDFM010000014.1:56976-57625 GCA_013286565.1 Bacteroidota bacterium | reverse complement strand
GAGTGGTGAGTGGTGAGTAGTGAGTAGTGAGTGGTGAGTTTTTACTCATTACTCATTACTCAAAACCGAGTACTTACTACTTTATTTCTTTGTGAACGGTTACTTTTCTTAAAACGGGATTGAATTTCTTCAGTTCCAGTCTTTCAGTTGTATTTTTCTTGTTCTTGGTGGTAATGTAACGGGACATACCTGGCAGTCCGCTTTCTTTATGCTCGGTGCACTCTAATATTACCTGGACCCTGTTGCCTTTTTTTGCCATTTTCTTTTTATGTTATGAGTGATGAGTTTTAAGTTTTGAGTATTCATACTCATTACTCACAACTCAAAACTGTATACTATTAAATGTATCCTTTTTTAACAAACTTGTTGATACAAGCAGTTATACCATTTTTGCTGATCGTTTTCACAGCAGAAGTAGATACTTTTAAAGTGATCCACTTATCTTCTTCAGGGATATAAAACTTCTTCAGCTTTAAATTTGGGTGAAACCTGCGCTTGGTTTTAACATTTGAGTTAGAAACGTTATTACCTACAAGTGAACCTTTTCCCGTTAAATCACAAATTCTTGCCATGACGGTTTTTAATTCATTTTTTGCTCATTAAAAATTATTTTAAAAACACTGTTGAATATTTGACTTAAAATCCTGAT
>JABDFM010000014.1:0-56966 GCA_013286565.1 Bacteroidota bacterium | reverse complement strand
CAGTATCAGTTTAGGCATCTTGGTAGTCCTTTAACCCGTTTAATCACAAATTCTTGACATGACAATATGATTAATTCAATCCCTTTTCTTAAAAGAGTTTGCAAATATCAGGATTTTAAGTCAAATATTCAACAGTGTTTTTAAAATAATTTTTAATGAGCAAAAAATGAATTAAAAACCGTCATGGCGAGGTACGAAGCCATCTCTGATTAGGACAATCAACTGAACGTTCTTTTGTCAGAACCTTGATTAAACGGGTTAAAGGACTACCAAGATGCCTAAACTGATACTGCAAACTGCCAACTTAGTAACTGCTAACTGTATCTGGGCGTTTCCCTGCGGGTCGCGCTGTCCGTTCATACTGCACGGGCATTAATCACTTGGCCGGTATCCACTTCCATCGCTAACGCAATTGTTTGAGGGTTAATAATAGGTGATTTTGCGGGTTGTGATAACTGTGTTTGCATCGTAAGTAGCTTTCCTTTTTGTCCAGTTACCTTTAGAATCAAAAGATAGATAAGAATAATTGGTCTTTGTAACCAGTGTGCCATTGTGAAAAATAGTTTCTTCAATAACCATATGTTTGTTATCATAAGTAAGCTTAGTAGCATACCCCAATAACTTGGAATTTAGATAAGAATCTGTTTCAATCATATCACCATCCGAGTTATACTTATTATAGCTATAATTACCTTCCGAAAGGTCTTCTAATGAGGAATACCGCTTTATTACATAACCGTTCTTATCATATTCGTAAACTCCAGATATCTTCATTGATGTATCAACGACTTTATGCTTCTTAATCATTTCAGCACGCACCCAGGAATCTATCTGCCTAAGGGCTCTTGAACGTGCTATTATTTGCAATCTCCTTCTATTTGAATCATACTTTGTGACGTATTTAGTTTGAAAAACGATTCCGGGGTCCCAACTTCTTACTTCTTTTATGTCACTTTTAATATCAAAGTCTACGGTGTCCGAAGTATTTTGCTCTGATACGCCATCGCCATTATCATCTGTTTGGATTAGCTGCTTTACTTTACCATTTAAAACCTCTACGTCAGATTCTTTGTAAAACCAAGTCTTAGATGGCCTTTGTTCCTTCAATGTGCACGAAGCAAGCAAAACGACGAAAGAAAATAAAATTCTGTTTGAATACATATTGGATAAGGTGTAATACTTAAAGATACAAATTTAATATCCCCATTAACCGGAAAATTACTAATTTTCACCCACCAATTAGCTATTGAAATATTCTGCTGTGCTTAATGGAACGGGGCCAACATTAAGTAACAAAATATTATCATTAAAATTATGACCATGAAGATCACTTCATTTGACGAGTACCAAAAAGCCTATCAGCAAAGCGTAGAACATCCCGAAGAATTTTGGGCCGGCGTAGCCGAAAACTTCCAGTGGCGAAAACCATGGGACAAAGTGCTGGAATGGAACTTTACCGAACCCAGCATTAAATGGTTCCAGGGGGCCAAGTTGAATATCACAGAAAACTGCCTCGACCGTCATTTGGAAAAATTGGGTGATAAGCCCGCCATTATATGGGAGCCCAATGATCCGGCCGAACATCACCGCACCTTAACCTACCGTCAGCTATATGATAAGGTTTGCCAGTTTGCCAATGTGCTAAAGAATAACGGCGCAAAAAAAGGCGACCGTATCTGTATTTATATGCCGATGGTGCCCGAACTGGCTATCGCGGTATTGGCCTGTGCCAGGATAGGCGCAATTCACTCGGTAGTGTTTGGCGGTTTCTCCGCACAATCCATTGCCGACAGGATAAACGATGCTACCTGCAATATTGTGATCACTTGTGATGGTGGCTTCAGAGGTGCAAAAGAAATCCCGTTAAAAACAATTATCGACGATGCTTTGGTACAATGCCCGTCTGTAAAAAGTGTTATCGTATTAACCCGCAGTCGTACGCCTATATCGATGATCAAAGGGCGTGATGTATGGTGGGAAGATGAGATCAAAAAGGTAGAAACACAAGGTAACACAGCGTGCCCCGCTGAAGAAATGGATGCCGAGGATATGCTGTTTATATTATATACCTCCGGCTCAACGGGTAAACCAAAAGGCGTAGTACACACCTGCGGTGGGTATATGGTTTATACCGGCTATACCTTTGCCAACGTATTTCAATACAATCCCGGCGAAGTATTTTTCTGCACCGCTGATATCGGCTGGATAACAGGTCACTCCTATATTGTGTATGGCCCGCTATCGCAGGGAGCAACTGTATTGATGTTCGAAGGCATACCGACCTGGCCAAGTCCGGGCCGTTTCTGGGAAATTGTGGAAGAATATAAGGTGAATATCCTCTATACCGCCCCTACCGCTATCCGCTCGCTAATGAGCTTTGGTACCGATGTGGTAAAAGGGAAAGATCTGAGTTCATTAAAGAAATTAGGCTCCGTAGGCGAACCGATAAACGAAGAGGCATGGCATTGGTTTGATGAAAACATCGGCCACAAAAACTGCCCGATAGTAGATACCTGGTGGCAAACCGAAACGGGAGGGATCATGATCTCGCCGATAGCAGGCGTCACCAAAACTAAACCGGGGTATGCCACTTTGCCGCTGCCGGGCGTTCAGCCCGTGTTAGTTGATGAAACCGGCAAGGAGATTGAAGGCAATGGCATGAGCGGTTACTTATGTATCAAATTTCCATGGCCGGGCATTTTGCGTACTACTTACGGCGATCATGAACGCTGCCGCCAAACTTATTTTTCAACCTACAAGGGCAAATATTTTACAGGCGACGGTTGTCTGCGCGATGCGGACGGATATTACCGTATTACCGGGCGGGTGGATGATGTGCTGAATGTATCCGGGCACCGTATTGGTACCGCCGAGGTTGAAAATGCCATCAATATGCACAGCAGCGTGGTAGAATCCGCGGTGGTGGGTTACCCACACGATATAAAAGGGCAGGGCGTTTATGCGTTCGTAGTAAGCCCAAACAAGCATGGTGATGAAGAACTCACCCGCAAGGATATTATGATGACCGTATCGCGCATCATTGGCGCCATAGCCAAACCTGATAAAATACAGTTTGTAACAGGGCTGCCCAAAACACGGTCGGGCAAGATCATGCGCCGTATTTTGAGAAAAATAGCCGAAGGCGACACTTCGAACATGGGCGATATCTCAACCCTGCTTGATCCGGCTGTGGTGGAGGAGATAAAGGCGGGAGCGCTTTAAGAGAGAGGCAAGAAGTAAGAACCAAGAGACAAGATATATTTTCTTCCATCTTGGTTCTTGCCTTTGTATCTTGATTCGTGCCTTTTGTATCCTGATTCTTGACTTCTGTATCTTGATTCTCCAACCTGTAACTTAATCACTATATTGGTGTCTGTTTATATATATTTTGTCAATCCCACCAAAATCTATGTCAACCCAAACCTCACCATCAGCCCTTATTACTGATCAGCCTAAAAACAAGGTTGTTTATATCGACCACTTAAAGGTATTGCTTACCATATTGGTTATACTTCACCATACCTTCATCACTTATGGCGCTCCCGGTGGCTGGTATTATATGCAGAAAACCACGCAGCAAGGCGCCATCATACCCATGACGTTGTTTGTGAGCGTAAACCAGTCGTTTTTTATGGGTTTTTTCTTCTTCCTGTCGGCTTATTTTATCAGGCCATCTTATGAGAGAAAAGGAGCGGGAAAGTTTATTGCCGACCGTTTGTTAAGATTGGGGTTGCCTCTCATATTTTATTCCCTTGTCTTTTCTCCAATATTAATTTACCTGATTTATTATTTCGGCAAGGGCCAGCACATTACTTTTTTGCAATTCCTAAGCGGCTTTGACGACTGGATAGATTTTGGCGTGCTATGGTTCGTTGCAGCACTGCTGCTATTTACCCTGATCTATGTTTTAGTACGAGCTATATTTAAAAATCTGCCAGCAAAAGTTTTGCCAGCACCCAATGCCCGTACCATAGTTTTGTTTGCAACAGGTGTGGGCGTCATCAGTTTCCTTGTCAGGATAATATTTCCGGTTGGATGGGTGTTAAAGCCTGTTGGTTTTCAACCGGGGCATTTCTCCCAATATATCTCACTTTTTATACTGGGCCTGGTCGCTTCAAAAAACGATTGGCTTAATACAATGACTGATAAAACAGGCAAATGGCTGGCTTCATTTGCCCCGAGGTTACTGCTATTTTTCCTTGTTTTTTTTGTTATTGAAAAAACGGTACACATGGACGGCAGCTGGTGGAGCGGCGGCCTGCACTGGCAAGCGCTGTTATACGCAGTATGGGAGCAGGTTATTGGCTTTTCAATAATAGTCGGGTTGCTTTATCGGGGTAAAAAATCATGGAATAAACCATCAGCTCTACTTAGCAAATTATCACGATGCGCTTTTGCGGTTTATATCTTTCACCCGATTGTTATTATTTCTTTATCGCTTGCGGTAAGGAATTGGGCCATTGATCCCGCTTTTAAACTTTTATTGGTAGCTCCTTTGGCGGTAATAGGCAGTTTCTTGTTGGGTTCGCTAATTGTGTTGATTCCGGGGGTGAAAAGGGTAATTTAAAAATTGAATATTTTATTCAGGTCGAAGCTTAAACCGGGTAATAATACCGAATGCAGTTGCTCGGCTTTCTCGGCTTTTTGATGCAATTTGAATACTCCTTCAGACAGAATATATAATTCAAAATTTAAAGCAATAGGATCAACAATAATATATTCCTTTACTCCATATTTCTGATAGATATCCTTTTTCTGCCTAAGATCATAGTAGGCATTTGATGGCGAAAGTATTTCAATAACGAGATCAGGTGCGCCTTCAATGCGCTCCTTAACCAAATCTAATTTTCTTTGAGCAGAAATATAAAGCACATCAGGCTGCAAAACATTACCATCATCAAACTTTACATCCATTGGGGCGCTTACCAAAAATCCATTGTCTTTTTTGTTTTCTAAAAAATTAAACATTGCGTTTACTATTCTTATAGAAATAAGCTGATGGATAGGAGTTGGAGATGGCGACATAATTAAATCATAATTAATCAACTGAAAAGGTGCACCCTCCTCAAGCATCATATAGTCTTCAAATGTATATTTCTTCTTTTCAGCAGTAAGCATAATCAAATATAACTAATTTTGGGCGAAATGAAAAAATCCGCTCCCACCATATTGGTTGTAAATGATGACGGCATCACCGCTCCTGGTATCAAAACCCTGATGAGCGCGATGAAGGAATTGGGCAAAGTAGTGGTGGTTGCACCGGATAGCCCGCAATCGGGTATGGGTCATGCGATTACCATAGGTAGCCCTTTACGGTTGGATAAAGTTGAACTTTATGATGATATTGAGAGCTACAGTTGCTCAGGCACACCGGTTGATTGTGTAAAGCTGGCGGTAAATAAAATATTCAAAGGCAAAAAGCCTGATCTGTGTGTTTCGGGTATCAATCATGGCTTAAATAATTCGATCAATATATTGTATTCGGGTACCATGTCGGCGGCGGTTGAGGGTGCGATTGAAAGCATCCCGTCTATCGGTTTTTCATTGGATGATTATACTTTGCAGGCTGATTTTAGTCATTGTATCAAATATGTAAAAGAAATAGCCGCGCAGGTTCTGCAAAATGGCTTACCTGCATCTACCCTGCTAAATGTAAATTTTCCGAATACACCCCATATCAAAGGCATCAAAATATGCCGCCAGGCTAATGCCAAATGGGCCGAGGAATTTGATGAGCGCATGGACCCGCATAAACGTCCTTATTATTGGCTGACCGGCGTTTTTCAACTGAATGATAAGGGCGAAGATACCGATGTATGGGCCTTGGATAATAACTATGCCTCAGTAGTGCCGGTGCAGTTTGATATGACGGCGCACCATGTGATTCCATTAATAAATAACTGGAAATTTAATATTTAACGGCTATGAAATACTACCTGGTAGCCGGTGAGGCCTCCGGCGATCTGCACGGGGCCAATTTGATGAAAGCCTTAAAGGAAAAAGACCCGCAGGCCCAATTCCGTTTTTTTGGCGGCGACCTGATGCTTGCCGAAGGTGGCGAGCTGGTGAAGCACTATTCTGAAATGGCGTTTATGGGTTTTGTTGAGGTAGTAGCCAATTTGCGTACGATAGCAAAAAACCTGTCGGCCTGCAAAAATGATATTGCCGCATGGCAGCCTGATGTATTGGTGCTGATCGATTTCCCCGGGTTTAATTTAAAAATAGCCGAATTTGCCAAAGCAAATGGATTATTGGTTTGCTATTATATATCGCCCAAAGTATGGGCCTGGAACCAGAAAAGGGTGATCAGGATCAAACGTATTGTAGATCATATGTTTTGCATTTTACCTTTCGAGGTTGATTTTTATAGGCAATGGGGTATGGAAGTGGATTATGTAGGCAACCCCCTGCTCGATTCGGTGTCAGCCTTTAAACCTGACGCGGATTTTTACAAAAAGCACCAGTTATCCAATAAAAAGATCATCGCCTGTTTGCCCGGAAGCCGAAAGCAGGAGATCAGTCGCTTGCTGCCTGATATGGTGGCTGCTGCCAAAAACTGGCCCGATTACCAGTTTATTGTTGCCGGTGCACCAACATTTGATGCTGCCTATTATGATCGGTATTTAAAAGATACCGGGATAAAGGTGCTGTTCAATGCTACTTACGATATTCTGAATAATGCCCAGGCCACTATAGTTGCATCGGGAACGGCTACGCTCGAAACCGCTTTGTTCAATGTGCCCCAGGTTGTGGTTTATAAAGGAAACAATGTTAGTATCGCTATCGCGAGGGCGCTGGTAAAGATCAGGTTTATATCACTGGTGAACCTGATCATGGATGATGGGGTAGTAAAAGAACTGATACAGCAGGATTGCAACCCTCAAAAGATCAATGATGAACTGGAGCTGATCTTAAATAATAAAGACTATCGCGAAAAAATGCTTGAGAACTACAATAAGTTGCAGGATAAAATGGGAAAACCGGGAGCATCTGTTAAAACAGCCGGATTGATCATCAAATACGCGTCAAAAAATAAAGCCGCGTAAAATCCGCGGCTTTGTCGTTTTCATAGGTATTGATTACAAGAATTTGATAGGTAGATGTATATAAATGGGCGTGTTACAAGCGAACTTGCAAAATAGCCTGCTGATTGCCGTGTAAAAATTGTGTTTTAATGTTTCTTACGTTGTTAAGATCATTAATTAAAAGAGTTTTTAACTCGTTATCAAAACGAACTAAAAGCTTGCTTGATGAGGTTTTTTTATGCGTTGTCATAAATTTCTTTTTAGGTTGTACTTATTATACGTA
This sequence comes from Bacteroidota bacterium, assembly GCA_013286565.1. Taxonomy (GTDB): domain Bacteria; phylum Bacteroidota; class Bacteroidia; order Sphingobacteriales; family Sphingobacteriaceae; genus Mucilaginibacter. Next base: position 49,658 of record JABDFM010000014.1, on the reverse strand, counting down.
ACTATCTGTCTTTTGGTTCTTTATCTATGTGGTCTTTTTCGCTAAGGTTATCCTTCCGGCGTTTCGCCTCTTTGTATTGCCGTGCTATTTGCTCTTTATCACGGGCATCTGAAGGCTTTCCGGGGTCTAACGGATTTTCCCATTGCTGCTCTTCCCCTTCGGGTGTTTTCTTCGGTTCAAGTGCCATCATATATTGCATTTGATCTGTTGTACTCCAATCCAATGCCAGGATTTTTATCGGGATCAAAAAGCGTCAACTTTTTATAAAAGTTATTCAAGTGGGTTTGATCCGATAAAAAGGGTTGACTTTTTATACCGTTTTCGAAAATGGTTTTGAGAACTGATGTGAAAAATCTTTTTGACGAGCCTTGTTTAAAGTAGCCAGTAATCTATACACTCATCAGTTTTTTTGTACAATTTTCTGTTTTCGAAAGTGGACAACGGGTTATATTCAGTTCAATGGCTGCATCTATAGTATTCATCTCAGTTATAGTGTGTCCCGAAAAAATGAACCAATAAAGGAATAAATAGATAAGTGCCTGTGTTGAGTATAATTCTTTAATTTATTTGCCATAAATGAGCTTAAATGATAAATTTTATGCAAAAAATCACTGAAATGAATCTATTATATTGCGAAAATCATTTAATTGAAATTGATTTTACATAAAATTGGCTATTTCAGACATAAATTAGGATAAATTCATGCTATTTTTCACAAACAATCAAAAATTACCCAATTTTACCGCTTAAAATTAAAAATATTCGTGTAAAACATTGCACAAATTCATCTTATGAATAAAATATGTAATATTATAAGGGTTTAAGATAATTATTTTTAACAATTTGTTATTTTTATTAAAAATAAACTTGTTTTTATGAATTTTTTATTACTTTTACATCGTCAGCAGAAATAAATGACGATTAAGTGTTTGAGTTTTTTGAAATTAGTAACTTTTTCGTTGTTTTATTGGTGTTAATTTAATGTTAAGATGCTTAAGATTAAATATTGACAAAAAAATTACAAATGTATTTTATACATTTTAATTAATAGTGTTACTTTTACACCATTAATTTTAACAAAGTCTTCTCATAATTTAGGTTTATAATTGGTTAGTAAAGGCCCCTGCCCATCAGGGGCTTTACTTGTTTTATAGGGTTTTTACTACCGGATGAGTGTAATTGGCCCCGAGAGCACCTGGCCAAACGTTTTAGTGTCGATAATGTAATAATAGGTCCCTACAGGCACTTGCTTTCCTCCGTAAGTACCATCCCATGCCTTTCCATATCCAACAGAATGAAATACCTTTTGACCATACCTGTCAAAAATATCTACTGTAGATTGCTGATATTCAGCTAAGCCTTTAATATCCCACAAGTCATTAATTCCGTCTCCATTTGGTGTAAAAGTATTAGGGATAGTCAATGCTGGCAATACATTTATAATAACCTGATCAGAAGCGACACACCCCCTGCTATCGGTTACAGTAAGGGTATAGGTAATGTTGGCAATGCCCGTGATTGTTGGGTCTTTGATCGTATTATTATCTATGCCCGTATTTGGGGTCCATAAGTATTGGACATTACTATCGCTGACGGTTGGGTCCAGGGTAATTGTTCTGCCACGCAGCAAATATTTAGTCCCTCCTGCATTTACGGTAGGCGGGGGCGTAAACTTTATTACCACATCAGAAGTTGCTATGGCGCATTCACTCGCCCCAGTAGCACGTAATGTTAGTGTAACTGATCCGTTTTTAATATCGTCGGCGCTCGGCAGGTAAACAGAGTTCACCGGGGCGCTGGCTGGATTAAAAGTTCCGGTACCGGATGTGGTCCAGTTTCCTTCCCCAGCAACCAGTATCTTACCGGCTAATATAACGGTGGTAGCCTGCGAACAAACATCCTGATCGGGCCCGGCATCCGCGGCAGGTGCAGGCTTAAAACTTATAGTCAGGCCTGACGGGGCGGGTAAAACACAATCGGGTTTACTGGTTGGTGTTAAAAAAAGCGTTACTGTCCCCGCCGCTATATCCGCTGCCGAGGGCTGATACTGTGTATTCAATTGGTTGGGTGCTGTAAATTTACCTGTACCACTGGTTGACCACACACCGGTTCCTGCACCATTATCTACAGTGCCGGCAACTGTTATTGATGTAGTGGTAGCGCAAACGATCTGGTTAGGCCCTGCAACCGCTACAGGCGGCACATCTACTACCACACTTACAGTAGCGGGTGGACTGGGGCAACCATTTACCGATACCACTAAACTATAGGTACCGGTATAAGCGGCAGTAACATTGGGGATATCGGGGTTTTGACTGGCTGAAGTAAAGCTGTTAGGCCCGGTCCATGCATAGGTCGCGTTAGCTATTGCCGGGGTTTGCAGCTGTATGTCACTATTTACACAAACGTGCGTATTGGCCACACTGGCCGACGGCGCTACCGGCGTAGGATTAACCGTAACCACATAATTGAAAGGCGTACCAGGGCAGCCATTATCAATAGCTACAATTACATAAGTCACATTAATTGCAGTAGTGCCGGTATTGATCAATGTTTCATTAATAATACCTGTAGTTTGCCCGGTTACTGCCGGGTTACTTATCCCTGGCACCGCGGCACGGCTCCAGCTAAAGGTAGCTGTTGGTGTGCTGGACGTAATAATATAATTCTGAGCGTTTCCTGTACAAATTGCGCCGGTTGGACTACTTGTTATTATAGGCGTCAGGAACGTTATCGTCATCGGTGATGTGGATATGGTACAATCGTCCTTACTTGTTGATGTCAAAGTAAGCGTTACAGAACCTGCCGCTTTATCCGCTGCCGATGGTATATATTGCGCGTCCAATTGATCTGGCCCAGGCAAGAATTTTCCGGTTCCGCCAGACCATATACCGGTTTTAGTTCCACCCGACATGGTACCTGCAAGGGTTACCGATGTGACGTTATTACAAACAGTCTGGGGTGGCCCGGCAACTGCCAGGGGTGGCTCATCCACTATTATCGTAACAGGCGAAGGATTGCTTGGACATCCACCATTGACAGTAACAGTCAGGTTATAAACCCCCGACTCAGCCAGAGTAGCATTTGTGATATCGCTATTTTGCAATGGCGATGAATATCCATTAGGGCCTGTCCATAAATAAGTCGCGTTAGTAACTGTTGGTGCCCTTAACTGTATAGTGCTGCCAATGCAAATTGGCGAATTGCCATTAGCTATCGGTGTGGGCGGCTGCGGGCTTACCGTTACAGTATATACAAAGGTGGTACCAGGGCAGCCATTAACCAAAGGCGTTATAAGATAATAGACTTTAACGGGTATTGTACTGGTGTTATTTAAGGTTTCAGTAATAGTCCCCGAAGTTTGGTTTGCAACCGCTGGATTACTAATACCAGCCACAGCAGCGCGGTCCCAGCTAAATGTTGCCGTGGGTAGATTTGATGTAATGACATAGTTTTGAGCAACGCCGCCGCAAATTGTACCTGTGGGCTGGCTTGTCACTGTTGCAGTAGGGTCTACAGTAACTACCAGGTTGTATGGTGCCCCTGCACAAGAGCCAGCGGTGTAATTAAAAATATAGGTAACATCCACCGGGGCGGTGGTTGTATTATTTAAAAGCTCTTGTATGGTACCTGCCGTTTGCCCCGTCACCGGTGTATTACTTATACCAGCTACCGCGGGGCGGCTCCAGGTAAAGTTAGTGGATGGTGTATTAAATGTGATGGTGTAATTACTGGATGTTCCATTACATATAGGACCTGGGGGTGTGCTGGTTACTACAGGTATTGGGTTTACAGTAACTACATAATTAAAAGGAGTACCGGGACATCCGCTGGCTGTTGGTACTATGACATAAGTGACATTTACCGGGGTACCGCCTGTATTAATTAATGCCTCGTTGATATTTGCTGATGCTTGATTTATTAGTGCCGGGTTACTTATTCCCGCAACTGCGGCCCTGCTCCATGTAAAGGTAGCGGTGGGTATATCAGAAGTAATGGTATAACTTAGCGCGGTGCCGCTGCAGGTAGTGCCGGAAGGAGAACTTGTTATAGCTGGGATGGGGTTAACTGTTACATCAACTTTAGTTCTGCTGCCTGAACAGGTATTAGCCGAGGATTCCACATAGTAAGATGTATTAGCATTTAAAACCGGAGTTACAAAAGTACTGCCTGCAAATAACAAACTCCCCCCTACAAGTGAATCATACCATGTATAATTACCTGACGATCCGCTTGCGGTAAGCGTTGCTGTACTGCCCGAACAAATTGGAGGCACCGCAGCAACTACCGGCGCTGCGGGTATAGCATTCACCGTAACTGTAACGGGGGTGCGGGCACTGGCAATTCCGCCAATAGTTGTTTGTACATAATAGGTGGTATTAACAATAAGCAGCGGTGTAGTATAGCTTGGCCCCGATTGTAGTAAAGTCCCTCCGGTTAGCGCGTCATACCATTGGTAAGCGCCGCCCGGCGCTGTTGCAGATAAAGTTGCTGTGCTGCCCGAACAAATTGCTAATCCAGAAGCAGTTGGAGACCCCGGCACAGGATTTATTGTAATGGTCACCTGAGCTGATATTGGCCCGCATGGCCCCGGCGGATCACTTGATGTTAAAGTAAGGGTAGCTGAGGTTTCGCCCGGCCCCGGTGTGTAAACCGGGTTTAAAATATGAGTATTGGAAAATGATCCTGTACCCCCCGACCATGTTTCGCTTGCTGCATTGGTAACACTCCCTGCTAACTGGGCTGTTGTACCCGAGGATATGGTTTGGTTTGGCCCGGCATTTACAATAACAACCGGGTCTATGGTTACAGTGGCGCTGAAAACAGTTAGCGGACAAGCGCCGCTTGCGGCAATGGTGTTGGTTACCGTGTATGTTCCGGGTGTGCTGGAGGCTAAACTGATCTCGCCTGTAATTGTATTTCTAAATACCAGTGAACCGGAAGAAGCTGTAAAAGTTCCGCCGCTGGCCCCTGCCGGAAAAACAGGTAAGGGGTTTGCTTGATTCGTGCAAAATGGCCCGCTATAGGAAAATTGCGCATTTGGGGTGGTGACGATCGCTATCGTCACGGTGGCAGTCGCCGGGCAAGCACCATTACCAGCAAAAGAAATGGTATAATTTCCTGGGGTGCTTGTTGCTACATTGATCTGGCCGGTAGTAGCGCTTATAAATACAAGCCCTGCCGGGGAAGCGCTGAACGTTCCGCCGGAGGGGTTATAAATAGCCGGCGTAGGGTTTGCTCCTGACGTACAAAATGTCCCCGACGGGTATTGAAACTGAGGATTAGCTACTGCTATTACCGTTGCCGTTATTGGTGTTCGCGCACTTACACATGATCCTACCGTATTTTGCGCATAATAAGTGGTATTTGAAAGCAAAGCAGCGATGGGTAATGTATTCCCTGAACCCAATAATGTTCCACCGTTTGCAGCGGTGTACCATTGTATTGTACCGGAAGCGGCATTTGCTGTTACAGAAGACGGAGTTCCCGGACAGACTGCTGGCCCGACGCTTGTTGTTGGCGGCGACGGGATCGCGTTTACTACTACAGTTACCGCTGTGCGGGCGCTTGGGCAGCCTCCATTGGTGCCTTGCACATAAAAAGTAGTTGTAGCGAGTAGTGCCGGTGTAACATAAACCTGGCCTGAAGACAAATAATTACCGCCGGTTAGTGCATCATACCAGTCATAGGTAGTACCGGCGCTTCCACCAGACGCTGTAAGTGTGGCTACGCTGCCCGAACAAACTGAGGGCGGGCCTGAAGCAGTTGGCCCAACAGGTATCGGTGATACAGTAACAGTTACCGGCGCCCTGGCGCCTGTACAACCGGCGATGGTAGCCTGTACATAATAAACAGTAGTGGCTATAAGAGCGGGAGTAGTATAACTGGCACCGGTAAATAGCAAATTGCCACCTACTGCTGCATCGTACCACTCATAAGTAGCCCCTGCTGGTGCAAAGGCAATTAAAGTGGCAGGATTGCCTGAGCATACAACTTGCGGATTAACTGACGGGGCAGCCGGTTGCTGATTTACGGTAACAGTTACCGGAACCCTGGCGCTTGTACAGCCAGCAGCGCTTAATGAACTGACATAATAAGTAGTGGTGTTGGTTAAAACGGGCGTATTAAAAGATGGCCCTGTAAACAGCAATGCACCGCTTTGTGCATACCAGTCATAAGACCCACCTGGTGCGGTGGGTGTTAATGTGGTGCCGCTTCCTGAGCAAACGGCCGTATTTGCAATGGTCGGGGTGGTTGGAATTGGATTAACGGTGACCGTTACCGGGGTACGCGTGCTCACACAACCACCCACTGCTACTGTTTGTACATAATAAGTGGTGGTGGCTATAAGGGGCGGTGTAGTATAATCAGGGCTTGTAATTAAAGGAACGCCGCCATTTGGTACGCTGAACCACTCAAATGCCCCCGATGGTGCAACAGCATGTAAACTTGCTACCGATCCTGAACAAACGGATGTGCTTGCAACCGTAGGGGCTTGCGGCGGCGGAAAAATAGTTGCCCCTACCGGGGTAGGCGCACTGGTACAGCCATTAGCATATGTTGCCACTACATAATAAGTAGTAGTAGCGAACAATACCGGGGTTGTATAGTTTGGGGTTGTGGCCAGCTGGTTCCCGCCTGGTGCATCATACCATACATAACTACTTGCACCACTGGCTGATAGATTTGCCCTATTCCCCTGGCAAATAATCGCACTCACAACAGTAGGATTAGCCTGGATAGTGACAGGAACAGGGGTTCGCGGGCTGGTGCAACCGGCAATAGTAGTTTCAACATAAAAGGTAGTGGCAGCTGTTATAGGCGGCGTGGTATAACCTGCGCCGCTTCCTAAAAAGTTCCCGCCGGTTTGAGAATCATACCATTGGTAAAAACCTCCGGGGGCGGTTGCCGTAAGGGTTGCCGGGGTATTTTGGCAAACAGTTGCGCCATTTGCTGTCGGCGCAATGGGGATATTTGCACTGGTGAGCGTAATACTTTGTTTAACAGCCTGGCAACCGGGTGTGTTATCGCTTACCGTTACCGAATACGTGCCCGCTTTATTTACACTTATAGTTGGGGTAATTTCACCAGTACTCCACACATAGGTATATGGGGCCGTGCCTGCCGAGGGGGTGGCCGTTAATACAACACTGGTACCCGAGCAAATTGCCGTCCCAGTTGAGGTAATACTTACACTTAATGTACAGGTTTGACTATATCCCCCAAACGATAGCAGCAGAAATAGAAATATAAGTAAACTGTTCTTCATAAATATAAATACTACATATTAGAAAGAAGAGCTCCTGCCCGGTAGAAAGGCAATTATCTAAAATGATGCACTAAATTAAATAAATTCGGCATTGGAGGGTAGTATTTATAACTTTTAATGCTGTTACATGCTGAAAATTGTGATCCTTAGGGATACAGAACAGATCAAAACAATTAGATATTATTATAAAACAATCTTTCAGCTAACCTAATTTTAGACTTTTGATTTTCTTTTTGTATGTTGATGTCTGCAGTTAAGCCTAAGTGCCAGCCCAATGATTTATTACTTAAATAAGTAACTTTTAGCCCTTCAAAGAAATCACTGACGCGTATAATGTTATTATTCCTGTCAGTGACCTTACAATTCATGATATCTGTATCCTCATCCCGGCCTATATATTTTTGGGTAATCGTTTTAACAATGTAGTTTTTTTCGTCGGTATTTAGTTGGTTGTAAATATAATTAACCAAAAATACAGTACCATTATAAAAATGAATTTCACACCTGGTTTTTAATTCATTAAACTTCCATTTATATACATAAATAGTTATTTTGTTTTCGCTAAAAACAAAAACAGGTTTCCCATATTTTGATACTATACTTTTAGTATTGGCTCCAAGCATACGTGGTTGAATGTCAGCATTACTTTGTATGGAGTTTAAATTAGCAGTCTCATTTAAGATATTGGTATAGCTGCAAAAATTAGTGTATTGATTTAAAATAGCACGGTAGTACGTATTTTTCCCAAAATAATTGCCTCCAGAAAGTACCTTCCTGTTTAAAATTGAGAGCAATTGAGATTTCATATTATTGTAATAGTGAAATTTTCGGTTTAGTGGTGCGATTAACATTTTTTTTGGCTTTAATTAAAATATTGATTCAAAAATTCTCATTTTTTGATCTCTTCACGTTATAATCTTTAACGATATGCTGTCTTATACGCAATACTATTGCATAAGGTTATTTTCATTTTAATTAATAATTATTATTATACATACTATTATTTTCATATCGATTCAATGCCTTTACCTGTCTAATCAAGTCATATGCTCGTTTAAATGCCATACCTGATCAACCAATTGCCAAAAAAGATACCAAACAAAGTATTATTGGCCTTCGCAATAGTTAATTTTACGTGTCAGAAATTTTGAATCTGCTTTATATACAGATCTGTTAGTTCTCTTAAATCAAAATTTGCCATTGAGCATCTTTTTGTTACTTTTGCCGTCCGTTGTTAGCAGCAAAGCAAAGGGTTCCTAACAGACAACGGCAAACCAAAAGGGGGATTAGCTCAGCTGGCTAGAGCGCTTGCATGGCATGCAAGAGGTCATCGGTTCGACTCCGATATTCTCCACCGCTTAAAGCCTGATCTTTTGGTCGGGCTTTTTGTTTACTTTTAAACGAATCGTTTTTAATTTTACTTCTATTTGATTTACAGGATATTGATCAAAATAGCACCAACTATTCTTAAGCACGACTATTCTTTTTTACATAAAGTAAACCTTCTGATTTTCAATAACGTATAAGATTTACCCTAAGTGAACAATATGAAAAGAGTTTTAATAATTGAAGACGAACAAGATATAGTTGACATAGCCACTATAATATTGGAAGACGAAGGTTATGAAGTTTGCAGTTTTAGTGATTTTGGGGAATATGAAAAAAGGGTAAATGAAAGCGGTGCAGACCTTGTGCTGCTTGATCTAAATTTGCAGGGCTATCATGGCAGGGATATTTGTAAATATATTAAGGGGCAGGAGCATTTAAAGCAAACATCAGTGGTTTTAATGTCGGCCAACAGGGATATCCAGGCTATTAAAGAAGAGGCGGGCGCCGATGCGTATATCTGCAAACCCTTTGACCTGGCAGATTTTATCCAGACGGTTAAAACTTACATCAATATTCAAGAAACTCCCCCTAAACCTGTAGTTTACTTGTAAAATAAACATTACCCCTTAGTAAATTTTGATTGATATGTTTAACTTTAAGTTGTTAATATACTATCATGAGAAAACGAATCGTATTACTTGAAGACGAAAAAGACATCCTCGAAATAATCCAGTTCATCCTTGAGGAAGAAGGGTACGATGTTGTAGCCTTCAATCATTATGAGCCTTTAGAGGGGATCATCGAATTTCAGCCGAAATTAATACTGCTCGATGTCAGGTTAATTGACGGATACGGACACCTGTTGTGTTCGCAGTTAAAATCAAATCCAACAACCGCCCAGATCCCGGTGATCTTAGTTTCCGGGGCCAGCAACCTTGAAAAGATAGCGGAGGAATGTGGTGCAGACAATTTCCTTTCAAAACCCTTTAACATGGACGATCTGATAAAATTGGTTAAGCAATATGATTAGCCGCTTTATGAATTGATTCCCTCCCCCACTTACTTTTCAAAAACTACGGTATCGGCCTTCACTCCTAATTTTTCAAGCGCTTCATTTATATCTGCTACCATTTGATCGGGTCCGCATACATAAAAGTGCTTCTTAAAATCTTTAACTTCCGTCCTTAAGAAATTGGCATTTATTTTCCGGTGATCGTTTTTACCACCTTTTTGCCGGGTTGTTGTAAATAGGATATCCAGGCCGTCCATCAACTTTAATTCCTCTTCATATATAATATCCTCATCTGTTTGGTTTGAAAAAAACAGGGTATTACCTTTTAGTTTACCATCTTTATTCAGTTGCCTCAATATAGCAATAAAAGGGGTGATACCTGCGCCGCCGGCAATAAAATACCCAGGCCCTTTATATTCAATAGCGCCCCAAACATCCCTGATAATTAATTCATCGCCAACATTTAATTGGCCCAGGCGGTTGGTTACACCATCGTGATCGGTGTATATCTTTATCGTAAATTGCAGGTAAGGATCATCATTAAGGCAGGTAAACGTAAAAGGCCGCAACTCATCTTTCCATTTCTTTTCATTAATGGATACATCTGTTGCCTGGCCCGGTGTGAAATGAAAACCCTTTGGTTTTTCGATATCGAATTGCCTTACATTGTGGGTGATGTGTATGATCGAAATGATTTTGACAATGTGTTCCATGGGATGGGTCCTTTTAATTAAATATTAAATCAAGCTGTACCTGTTTTGTTTGCCGCAAATCAGGATAATATTTAAATTATTCAGAACATGACCTGTCTGATAAGCTTATGCTCCTACTTCGCCGATACTAATTGGTCGAGATAAGCCAGCATTTTGGGGTTCGAATAGTCTGCAGTTCCTTTATGTCTGTAAACTATATAGCCTCTTTTGTCAACAATAAAAGTAGTTGGAGTAGTGCCGTCTGTTAAATTTGCTGGTATATTCCCGCTAAGAGTATACACCGGAAGGCTGTATTGATGTTTGGCCATAAATTGGGTTGATTTCCCCAAATTATTATCCACATCTATCATGATAAATACGATACCCGGGTTGGGTTTTAATTTGAGGCAAAGATCATTTATGGCAGGCAGTTCGGCTACGCAATACGGGCACCAGGTAGCCCAGAAATCAATAAAAACAACTTTCCCCTTTTGATCTGCCAGGTTGATGACCCGTCCGTCGCTGCTTTTAAAATTGAGGTTGGGTATCAGATCTTTTGGATCACTGTTTTTAACAGGTTGGGTCAGCTTTGGCTGATAAAAACCTATATCCATCAAACCGCGCAATACCAGTGATTTTGAATAGTGATTTAAAGCCAGCATCAAAACAACTGCCAAAACCAGGCCGCTGAAAAGATTAGAAATTGTAAGCCACTTTTTGATCATACCGTCAAATAATTGGTAATTGTCCCTGCAGCAAATATAGGAGTAAAATCCTTTTCGCTAATGCCAGCTTCTGTAACATAAATCATTTTTAATTTTTAAATTTGATCTGGTCAGTTCTTGGTAGTCAATACCTTTATAAATCAGATAAAACTTCATACAAAATGAAAAAACGGTTATTGTTGTTCAATTATATTTTAATAGCATTACTGGTTTCAACAAGTTTTATTGGCGCGCCTGATGAACATAAAACCCTGACTATTGGAGCAAGTGCGCCTGATTTTAGTTTGCCCGGTGTGGATGGTAAAACTTATACCCTCGCCTCCTTTAAAAACTCTAAAGTGCTGGCTATCGTGTTTATGTGCAACCATTGCCCTACTTCGCAGGCTTACGAGGGAAGGGTGATCAAACTGACCAGCGATTACGCCTCCAAAGGGGTAAGTGTAGTTGCCATCAACCCTAATAACCCCTCTTCATTACGTTTGGACGAACTGGGTTACAGCGATGTAGGCGATTCCTTTGAGGAGATGAAAATACGCGCCAGGGATGTACACTTTAACTTCCCTTATTTATATGATGGCGATACAGAAATTACATCTAACAAATACGGCCCGGTATCAACCCCGCATATTTTTATTTTTGATAAGGACAGGAAGTTACGTTACCAGGGGCGTATTGATGATATGGAAAATCCAGCCAAAACACCCACCAGCCAGGATGCGCGTAATGCGATTGATGCTTTATTGGCTGGCAAAGAAGTACCTGTAGCCACCACCAAAGTTTTTGGTTGTTCGATAAAATGGGCCGAGAAAAAAGACTGGATACAAAAAGCAGAGATACAATGGGCCAAAGAACCTGTAAAGTTAGATTCTATTGATGCTGCAGGCATAAACGACCTGGTTAAAAACAAGACCGATAAACTAAGGCTGATCAACGTTTGGGCTACCTGGTGCGGGCCCTGTGTGGCGGAGTTCCCCGACCTGGTTACGATTAATCGTATGTACCGTGACCGTGGCCTGGAGTTGGTAACGATCAGCTCTGATGAAATAGCAAACAAAAACAAAGCCCTTAGTTTTTTACAGAAAAAGCAGTCGTCAGGTTTAAACTACATCTACTCGGGCGATAGTAAATATAAAATGATCGAAGCCATCGACCCTAAATGGCAGGGCGCTTTGCCTTATACCATACTGGTTGATCCGGGCGGTAAGGTGGTATATTCCAAAGAAGGCGCCATTGATCCTGATACTTTGAAAAAGATCATCTTTAATGATGCGTTGATTGGGAGGGTGTATAAAGAATAATTGTCTTGGTGCTGTGTGTTCTTAAAATGACAACATCCGTTCCGCTCAGTTGCCGCTGGGCTGTTACTTTTGGCTTGACCCAAAAGTAACCAAAAGGTCAAGACAGAAAAAAGCTTCAGCCCGCCCTGCCGGTTCTTTACGCTTTTGTAGTGCTCCGCACATAGCAAAAGCTAAACCGCCATTCCCGCCATACACCCGGCCCGCTTTTCTGTCATGCCTTTGCCCGCTTTTATTTAGGGTTTAATAAGATTGTTAATCCCCATAATAATATTTTTTCCCCGTCAGCAGAACAGCTTCGGCCAAAATCAGGCAAAACAATGGCGGCCCCGTGCACTGGGAAGGGCATAGCAATAGTTGCTGAAGCGTAGGCCAGAGCGAACGAAGTAGGGCAACATTTTGCAGCCCGTGGTTTTGACTGATTGTGCGCAAAGGCCAAGAGCGCAAAGAAGCATTTCTGCTGACAAGCGTTTTTGGTTACTTTTGTCGCGACAAAAGTAACTAGGCCCCCCCGCGGCTATGAGCGGGACGGAACACTGTTTGAACCCCAAAGCCCATCAAGAACCAAACACATTTTCCTTCACCATAAACAAAGGCAATGTACCATGCTCCAATACCCGGTTGTGAAAGTCTTTAATATCGAAACCTTTACCCTGTTTTTTCTGGAGGGCTTCTTTCCAATGGAGTATTTGTAACGCACCGTATTTGTAAGTAACTACCTGTGCCGGCCAACGGCGGATACGGGCTATCTCGCGCATGGCGATATCATCTTGTCCGCGTATATTTTTCTTCCAGAAATCAAGCGCCTGCTGATCGGTCCATCCGTAATAATTGAGCCCTACATCCAGTGGCACCCGTACCGAGCGTACGATATCCCATTCCCATTTGCCCAATTCGTCATAAGGGGTTTTATATACGCCAAGCTCTTTCCCTAATTCTTCTGTATAAGCCGCCCAGCCTTCGGCGAAGCCGTAATAAAAGAAAAGCTGCTGCACATCTGAGGCATTTGCCGGGGAAACCGAAGCCTGGTAATGATGCCCCGGCACACCTTCGTGGATAAACAGCCAGTCCACCTGCCGTTTATTGTAAGGCTTGTCGAAGAGGTTATAATAGAAAGTACCGCTATCATAATAGCCCGGTGTTTGGGCCAAAGCCTTGCTTTCGCCTTTTTCTATTCTTAGTTCGGGTATTTGGGTTACTGTAAAAAGCTTGGGCAGGTTGCTGTAAATAACCGCTTTGGTGTGCTCAAACGACTGCTGCACTATTTTGGGGTCGCTTATGAAAAATGATGAATCGTTTAAATGCTGATAAAAAGCATCCTCGCTCAAATCTGTTTGCATCCGCACTTCTTCGATATGTTTTTTAACGCGGGCTACTTCCGTCAATCCGAACTGGAAGATCTGATCGGGGGTTACCTCGTCGCCCACCCATCGCTTTAATAAATAAGCATACCAGGCTTTGCCATTGGGGACGGTAATGATACCGTCTGTCGAAATTTTTGCGGGCGGATTTTTTACCCATTCCTGTTCCAGCGCCAATCTTTGCAGGTTGATGCCGGTTTCATATTTGATCAGGTCGTAATCGAGCTTTTGCGAGGGATTTAACTCTACCTCTTTATAAGATGGTAGTTTTGACTTCATCGATCTAAAAAAATCCAGTTGCTTTTGAATGGCGACGGCTGAGCCGATATGCTTCAACCCTTCAACATAACTCAGATTCAAATCGGGTATATTGAGTCCTTTGTAGCCGCTTACAAACTTTTTAGAAAAATCATCAAATTTTGGCTGCTGAGCAGAGGCCAATAAAGAAAATACCAAAGCGCCAAGCGTGAAGTAGATTGCCTTCATGTTTTTAGTAATAGACTATGCAAGGCGGTTAGTTGTTACATCATGAGTATTTGGGAGATAAAAAGCAGAGGTGGGGCCGTACGATTCCTTCCTCGGGGAAGGAGGAGGTAGGGGTAAAATAGTCCGTTAACCCCACCCTACACCCGTCCGCTAGCCAGCGGACGGGAATCGCTCTGGCCCGCCGCTTTTAAAAAATTCCGACCCCCATGGTTGTTCAGGCTTTCTGTTGGCGCAATCCAAAAAATGCCCAAAAACTGCATAGGCAGGACAGCCAGGTAATACTTACAGCAAACGGGAAAAAGTAGATCAATTCATCAGCTCCCCAGAATAATAAGGCAAAAGCAAGGATCAGTGTTACCTTTTTGGCTAATGATGCATTGGATAAAAGTTCGCCTGATGCAACCCAAAGCAGGAAAGCAAATAAAACCAGGGCGATGCTGCTGGCATAACCAAAGCCATCATAATATTCGCCCATATTGCGGGATGTGCCCATGAGCGGGAATCTTTGCCCGGTCATCAGCTGTATCACCTGGTGCTTGGCGGGGTCAGGATCGCTTTTCCAGCCGCTAAAACCAATCGTATGCAATACTGCATGAATGAACATTAATATGGCGGCTATGCGGAGTAAGATTTTTGGTTTCATGCGAGAGTGGTTAAGTGGTTGATACTAAATTAAAAAAGATTATTTAGAATATGAAAACACTTTCCTACCTGCGTGGATGTTCTGACGTGTAATTCTGTACTTATTGGCAGTGCATCCAAAAACATCATCAGAATAACTAACTTTGAACTATTGCCAATTGAAGTGAAATAAAATATTCTGAAAATGAAGTTGCAATGCATCCAGCCTCATCCATCAATTGCACATTATGTAAAAGATATTGTAGTACTTGAGGATGATAAGCTATCAGGTAATGTAATTATTCCACTTATTGCCAAGGGATATCCGAGCATTGCTTTCCAGTCAACAGGAGAAAATAAAGACAGCCTGGTGCTTTACGGACAAAATATCAAACCTTTTAAGTTTCAAGCTTCAGATCATTTAACCATCATAGCCTATTTTTTATATCCTCACACCCTAAAAACATTTTTCGGATTCAGCGCCACCGAGGTAACCAACCTGGGCATCGATTTAAGTCTGTCACAACCGGCAAGTGGGCTCGGCCTGAAAGAGCAGCTTGTTAACGCGTCTTCGCTAAATATGCGTCTGCAACTGATGAATAGCTATATTCTAAAATTGACGGAACTTATCTGCACAGATATAAATAATACTATTTTGTGCGTCACTAAAACGATACAAAACAACAATGGTTTAATATCTCTCCGAAATATCCAGAAAGAGCTGCATATAACTGAGCGCAGCCTGCAACGGTTGTTCGAGTCGCATGTTGGTGTTTCACCAAAAACATTTTGCAAGATATGCCAGTTTAATTCGGCATTTACCCAAATAAATAACGGTGAGTTTTCAAGGCTGGGCGATGTTGCTTACCAAAACGGCTATGCCGACCAAAGCCATCTTATCCGCACCTTTAAAGAATTTACCCACTATTCGCCCAAGGAGTATTTGCAGCGCAGTTCCGAATTCCGGGATTGATCCGCATATTTTTGGCGACTGTCGGGTTTATTCTATTTTTCAATGAGTGCCAGGCATTACTTTGGGATAAATTAACAGATACTGAAATGAGAAAATTAATAGTTTCAGCGTGGATCACGCTTGATGGCATCTTCGATGCGGATTTAATGCCCCAATGGTTTAGTCCTTTTGACAGTGAAAGCCGTCAAAACTATATTAGGGATGGCATTCTCTCCTGCGATGGGTTTCTTTTTGGGCGCACTACCTATCAAATGCTTGCTCCTTACTGGTCATCGCTGAAAAATAATGAAATGGGTGTAGCTGCCAAGCTGAACAGTGCGCCCAAGTATGTTGTTTCGTCAACATTAAAATACGCCGATTGGAACAATTCTACCATTATCACCGGAAATTTGGTGGGAGAAATAACAAAACTGAAGCAACAGCCCGGAAAAGAAATTCAAATCGAAGGCAGTGGTATCCTTGTACGATCATTAATGGAAGCCGACCTGATTGATGAATACCGTTTTTTAGTTCATCCTATCATTTTAGGGGGCGGAAAACGATTCTTTAAAGATGGGGCTCAAAGCAACGGATTAAAGCTGACTAAAACTGAAGTGCTTGATAAGGGGGTTATCGCGCTTTATTATGAGTAGTTCCGTACCTACGGCACGGGAATTTGCCGGGGTTGTTTTTTCTACAAACGTTTGGCCCCGACGGGGCCAACATCAACGAAAGGAATGTGCCATCGGCACAAAACGTTTGTAGAATATGTCATTCGGGAACATTTGGCATGCCGTAGGTATGCAACATTTTTAGTGTGCATTGCTTGTAGAATATCCGAAGAGAATATTTTTCCCGTTATCGTCCTTGCTCCCTTCGTACCACCTATCATTTATGTAATAGTATTCCATTTTGCCAAGTTTAATTATTGGAAAATTACCAGTAATCCGCTGTTTATGCTCTCCGATAG
Organism: Bacteroidota bacterium; assembly: GCA_013286565.1. Lineage (GTDB taxonomy): Bacteria > Bacteroidota > Bacteroidia > Sphingobacteriales > Sphingobacteriaceae > Mucilaginibacter. The sequence continues at coordinate 32,945 of JABDFM010000014.1, read as the reverse complement.
CTGGGTCTGGGTCATAAACGTTAAACATGGTGTTTAATTCTATGAAATCATTGTAAAAAATGTTTTCATGAGCGTCAAAATTCAATACTGTTTTATCATCATAGTTATAATTAGTAGAGGGATCGTGCTTTGATGAATTCATATCATGAATATTCGCTGTTAACTTATAATCATTCTTATTTCCACCTGTTAATTTTAGTTTCAACTCGTAAACACTTTTTTCATTAAATAACTTTAATGAATCAGCCTTCTTGTTGTAAACTTCAGTCAACTCATAATAATAATTTAACGTTACATGCATCGCGATATAAAGTTTCTTATTGCTAATGCACAAAAATAACACCCTTTCGCAGCTTTGATTTGAACCTAATCGTGGATTATAAACTATTCTCAAGAAATTTTTATTCAAAATAACTGGCTCCCCACTGATGCCATACGTATCATCAATCCTTATGCTATCATTTGAACATTTTATTATGTAAGAATCCGCGCCAATCTCATGTAACAGATATACTTTTTGAGGGGTGCCATCTAAAGATTCAAGAGTGTATTCTTTAATCCACTTTTCATCCGTCTGTGCAAATGCGTTGCTATAATATGCACAAAAGCTTAATAATATTAAAATAACGGTTATCCGTTTTTGGGGTGACATGGTTTGAGAGATTGGTGTCTAAATTTAATTACTTAGACATCAAAAATGGATTATATATTTTTAGCTTATGGTCGGTGTTATCACCGCACCATTAACGGATTTGCATCGTATCGGCAAAAGAGATTACCTGCCATGTGGTGCGGTGATAACACCGACCACGGGCCAAAATGGATTATATATTTCATCGCGATAGGTTTAAACCCATCGCTATTTCTCACACTATCCAATCAAAATGCTTTTCTCTCTGCACGCCGGGCGGCAGGAAACGTTCTTTCAAAAACTCGCCAGTATGTGATTGTTCCAGTTTGATCAGGTCTTCGGGTACACCTTCGAAAATAACTTTACCCCCATTGTCGCCGCCTTCAGGGCCGATGTCAATTACCCAGTCGGCGCATTTGATCACATCCATATTATGTTCTATCACAATAATGGTATTGCCATGATCCAGCAGTGCATCAAATGATTTCAGCAGTTTTTTAATATCAGCAAAATGCAGCCCGGTGGTAGGCTCATCAAAAATGAACAAGGTTTTATTGGCATTGTTCCCTTTTACCAGGAAAGATGCCAATTTGATACGCTGCGCCTCGCCACCTGACAGCGTATTGGATGATTGCCCCAACTGCACATAACCCAACCCCACATCAACCAAAGGCTTTATTTTGTTAAGTATCTTGGGCTCTTTTCTGAAGAATTCCAGCGCCTCATCAATGGTCATGCTCAGCACATCAGATACATTCTTGTCATTATAAGTAACATCCAGTATATGCTGTTTAAAGCGTTTGCCACCACAGGTTTCGCAGGTCAGGAATATATCCGCCATAAACTGCATCTCTATTTTCACCTCGCCCTCGCCTTGGCAAACATCGCAGCGACCGCCTTCCACATTAAATGAAAATGCCGATGGTTTCAATCCAGCAGCTTTGGCTACAGGCTGACTTGCAAATAAATTCCTTATCTCATCCCAGGCTTTTACATAGGTAACCGGGTTGGAGCGCGACGACCGGCCAATCGGGTTTTGGTCAACCAGTTCCACCTGTTCTATTTTCTGGTAATCGCCTTCTATGCTATCATACGCACCGGTTTGCTCGCCGGTATAATTACCCAATGCTTTTAACAGCGCCGGTGCCAATATGCGTTTCACCAAACTTGTTTTACCCGAGCCGGATACACCCGAAACCACAGTAAGCACCCCCAGCGGGAATTTAACATTCACATGCTTCAGGTTATTCTCGCGCCCGCCTTTTATTTCGATATAATCGTTCCATTTGCGACGGGTGGCCGGTATGGCGATCTGTTCCTTACGTGCCAGGTAACGACCGGTGAGGCTGTTATCATCCTTAATGATCTCGTCATAAGTTCCCGAAAATATCAGCTCTCCGCCATGCGTACCGGCCTCAGGGCCGATATCAATAATATGATCGGCCGCCTGCATAATTTCTTCTTCGTGCTCCACCACCAAAACAGTATTGCCCACATCACGCAGGGACTGCAGTACGCTGATCAAACGCTGGGTATCGCGGGGGTGTAGGCCGATACTCGGCTCATCCAACACGTAGATCGAACCAACCAAACTGCTCCCCAACGAAGTAGCCAAATTGATCCGCTGCGATTCACCACCCGATAAGGTATTCGACAATCGGTTTAAAGTCAAGTAGCTCAAACCAACATTGTTCAAAAAAACAAGCCGGTTAGTGATCTCCATTAACAGCCGCTTCCCTACTTTTTGATCCAATTCGTTCAATTCAATATCCACAAAAAAGGCCAACGCCTTATCCAGCGGCATCAATACTACATCAGTGATGGATTTACCCGCTATTTTAACGTAAGATGCATCACGCCTTAAACGACTACCCTTACATTCCGGGCAAGTGGTTTTTCCGCGATAGCGCGACAGCATTACCCGGTATTGTATTTTATAGGTTTGTTCTTCCAGTTCTTTAAAAAAATCATCCAACCCGCGGAAGTATTGGTTGCCCGTCCAAAGCAATCGCTGCTGCTCTTCGGTCAACTGGTTATATTGACGGTGAATTGGAAAATCGAACTTCAAGGCATGTTTTACCAATGTATCGTTCCACTCGCGCATCTTCTCGCCGCGCCACGGGGCAATGGCTCCTTCGTAAATGGTTTTGCTTTTATCGGGGATTACAAGATCCTCATCAATGCCGATGATCTTACCATAACCCTCGCAGCGTTTACAGGCCCCGTAAGGATTATTAAAGCTGAAGAAATTCGGTGTAGGCTCTTCAAAGCTGATACCGTCCAGTTCAAAACGGTCGCAGAAGAAACGTTCTGTTTCACCGCTTTCTAAAGTCCTTCCGCTAACCAGCGGAGAGGATTTAGGTGGGGCTTCTTCAGGCTTGCGGTATCGTATATAACAATCGCCTTTACCTTCAAAAAACGCGGTCTGCACCGAGTCGCCTAAACGACTGATGGTTTCGTCCGTTTCGTTTTTGGTGATACGGTCAATAACGATCTTAACTTCCGAGTAGTGATTAGTGAGTGCTGAATTGTCTGTATTACTTGCTTTCTTGCTATCCGCTTTCAGCTTGATCTTCATGGAACCGGCATCAACTGATGGGTCTTCCAACAGATCTTCTATGCGCGATAGTTTGCCCTGGTAATCCACCCTCACAAATCCTTTTTGCAATAATACCGCCAGTTCTTCTTTCAGGCTGCGGTTATTATGCGGATATAGCGGGCATAAAATAGTAACCTGCGTATCATCCGGCATGGCAATGATGAAATTAACCACATCGGTTACGGTATCTTTTTTAACTATCTGTCCCGATAACGGCGAAATAGTTTTGCCGATACGTGAAAAAAGCAGTTTGAGGTAATCATATATCTCCGTAGATGTACCCACGGTAGAACGCGGGTTGGAAGTGATCACCTTTTGCTCAATGGCGATGGCAGGCGCTATGCCTTTTATATAGTCAACATCAGGTTTGTTCATCCGCCCTAAAAACTGGCGGGCATAGCTGGAAAGACTCTCCACATAACGGCGCTGACCTTCGGCATACAGGGTATCAAAAGCCAGGGACGATTTGCCCGAGCCCGACATACCCGTGATAACCACCAGCTTGTTTTTAGGTATAGCCACATCCATATTTTTAAGGTTGTGTACCCTGGCGCCTTTTATGATGATGTGATGTTGAGGATCTTTTTCTGCTTCGCTGCTCATTTTATAGCTGATGGTTCATAGATAATGGTTCATTGGTCTGTTTGCGCTATTAATGAACATTTTACCAATGAACTAATGAGCCGATGAACCAGTGAACTTTTCTCCAAAATGCAAAAATCCTAAAATATTTAGCCGTTTCCAAATGGATTTAGTTTATTGATTGTAATACTTTTATGTCGCCATAAATAAACCCTGAAAGCTTATTTTAGTCTAAATATTAAGTGTTAAATAATGTTAAATTTGGCCAAAAACACAATAATTTGAAACTATGCCTGAAATATAATTTGCTTTTTAGGCGAAAAATCATTTTATTTGAGGTAACAATTTATTAACAAAAGCAACCCTTATAGATTAAACTCTACTTTAATAATTAGCGATTTAAATTTAGTTTAAAGTAGTAATCTATGGATTTTCAATTGAAAAGTGATCAGGATCTAATCCATCTTTATATTTCTGGCGATGAGGCCGGGCTTGTGGAGTTGATACACCGATACCAATCAAAAATTTACACTTCGATATATTTACTGGTAAAAGACGAATACCTTGCCGAAGATATTTTCCAGGATACATTCATAAAAGTTATCAATACACTACGTGCCGGTAAATATAATGAGGAGGGCAAATTTTTACCCTGGGTAAGCCGTATCGCCCATAATTTGGTGATCGACCATTTCAGGCGCGAGAAACGCACCCCCGTTATTAACAACGGCGACGATTTTGATATTTTTGAAGTACTGGGCAATTATGATGAAAGCACGGAAGACCGTATGGTGCGCGAGCAAACTTATAAGGACCTTAAAACACTGATCCATCTTTTACCTGCCGAACAGAAAGAAGTACTGATCATGCGCCACTTTGGCGATATGAGTTTTAAAGAAATTGCCGATATCACAGATGTAAGCATCAATACCGCCCTTGGCCGTATGCGTTATGCGCTGAACAACCTGCGCAAAATGATGCAAAGCAAAGAGCTAAGTTTGAAAAATTGAGCCCGAGCCCCCTCTAAACGGCGAAGCCTTCATGAACACCTTTAGAAATCAAATGATTTGTGAATAATCTCCTCCGCCAGTTGGCGGAGAGACTTTTTATTTTCTCATCAATAATATTATACCTCTTTAATATTATACCTCTTTGTTATTTTCAGAGAGGTTTTTTGCTTTATAAAGCCCTCCCTACAGGGGAGGGTTTGGGTGGGGCTAAAAATTTCATCTAAATTTCATCTTCGATAAAATATTATGATTACGCTGTCGTTATTGATTGTATAAAAACCAAATTATACAAACTTAATTTTTTGAGAAAAAGCGTATGGGCGAAACTTCTACTACAATTTTAAATGAAAATGCTAACGTCTCGGCTATGAAAGAATCAAATGCCACGGAGAATTTAGAGGCTGATGATCTGATATTTTACCACTCTCTACGTAATGAACTGGATCTTTTAAAGAAAAATCCAAGCCATAAAACGGTAGATAGTATCCTGAATTATTCAAAAAGCCTGCGTTAGTTCGTTATTTAGACCATAGTCTATGGACGATAGCCCATAGACTATGGTCTTTTTCACTATTGACCATCGACTATGGTCTATGGACTTTCAATTACAGGTTAAGCAAATTATCTTTGTCCCATGCTAAAACCTGAACGCTACCGTCATTTTGTCGAATATTTTTCCAAACATCAGCCCAGCGCGGTTACCGAGTTGCATTATTCCAGTCCGTTCGAATTGCTGGTAGCGGTGATCCTTTCGGCTCAATGTACAGATAAGCGTATCAACCAGGTTACCCCTGCGCTGTTCAAACAATTTCCTACGCCTGCAGCACTGGCAGCATCAACATCCGATGAGGTTTTTAATTATATCCGCAGCGTAAGTTACCCAAACAACAAAGCCAAACATTTGGTGGGCATGGCTAAAATGCTGGTGGAAGTATTTAATGGCGAAGTACCATCCGACCTTAACGATCTGCAAAAAATGCCGGGCGTGGGTCGCAAAACTGCTAATGTGATCGCATCCGTGGTATTCGATTTACCAGCCATTGCCGTGGATACCCATGTTTTCAGGGTGGCTAACCGTATCGGGCTAACTACCAATGCCCGCACCCCGCTTGCCGTTGAAAAGCAGTTGACTGAATTTCTTCCACGAGAAACACTCGGCATAGCCCATCACTGGCTGATATTGCATGGGCGATATATTTGCGTAGCCCGCAGCCCCAAATGCGAAATATGCCCCATCAGCTGGTTTTGCCGATACTACGACCGCAATAACACCGAGGCAGCCCTGTTAAAAGCAGAAGCCCTGAAAACGAAGAAAGCCAAAGACCTCAAGAAGAAAAAACAACTGAATATCATCAGCAAAGAGTTGAAAAAACGCAGTGTGGATAAAGATATTTGATTGATTTCTTATAGTTGATTAAGTTTGATTTTGGTTAATGGCTAATGGCGGGTTTGCTTAAATCCTTACCAATATTTTAGGTATTTCCTAATTAATTTAATTAAATTACTAATATAATTAGTATTATTGAAAACTATTACTTATATTTGTTTATTCGAAACTTCAAACAATGAGCAGCACAGAAAAATTAAAAGCATTACAGCTTACTTTAGATAAGCTTGAAAAATCATACGGAAAAGGCACCATAATGAAACTGGGCGATACGGCGATTGAGTCTATCGATGTGATATCAACCGGCTCTTTGGGTCTGGATATTGCCCTGGGTGTGGGCGGTTTGCCAAAAGGACGTGTGATAGAAATATACGGCCCCGAATCATCAGGTAAAACTACATTGGCTATCCATGCCATTGCCGAGTCGCAGAAAAATGGTGGCATTGCTGCTTTTATTGATGCAGAACATGCCTTTGACCGTTTTTATGCCAAGAAATTAGGGGTTGATGTGGAGAACCTCCTGATATCCCAGCCGGATAATGGTGAGCAAGCGTTGGAAATTGCCGATAACCTGATCCGTTCAGGAGCTATTGATATTCTGGTGATCGACTCCGTTGCCGCGTTAGTACCAAAAGCTGAGATCGAAGGCGAAATGGGTGATAGCAAGATGGGTTTGCAGGCACGCTTAATGTCGCAGGCTTTGCGTAAACTTACCGGTACCATCAGCAAAACTGGGTGCTGCTGCATATTTATCAACCAGCTGCGCGATAAGATAGGCGTGATGTTCGGTAACCCTGAAACTACTACGGGTGGTAATGCGCTCAAATTCTATGCTTCGGTACGTTTGGATATTCGCCGCATATCGCAGATCAAAGATACCGATGAAGTATCAGGCAACCGTGTAAAAGTTAAAATTGTAAAAAACAAAGTGGCACCGCCATTCCGCATAGCTGAGTTTGATATTATGTTTGGCGAGGGTATTTCCAAAGCAGGCGAGATCATCGACCTGGGTGTGGAACATAACATCATCAAAAAAGCGGGTTCATGGTTTAGCTATGGCGAAACCCGCTTGGGTCAAGGCCGTGATGCCGTGAAGCAATTACTGCTGGATAACCCTGAACTGATGGACGAACTGGAAGCCAGGATAAAAGAAGAAGTTACTGGTGAGAAATTGCCGGTAGAAACGGAGTAATTTTAGATTTAACCGATATTGAAAGCCTTTCCATTTTGGGGAGGTTTTCATATCTGGAATTAGGATTGACTATCGTTAAACATTTTTGTCGAAATCCCCTCAGCTTCTATTTCGTCTTTCCGATTCGAGATCAGTTTGTTTAACCCTATCCATATTTCCTGATTTTCTTTCCAAAAAATCGGGTCGATTTTTAAGACTATAGCTAAGAGATCCCCAGGATAAAAGTCACCTTCTGCAAATAAGTCGTCATTCAGTTTTTCAATAGCAAGCGGAATAAGATATACTAAACTGAATTGCTGTCCGATCATCAGTCTCAAATCTTCAATAGTAAATTCGTTGAGTGGAAATCTAAGTAATTCATTACACCGTCTTACCAATCTGGAAGTATCCTCAGGAATACTGTGATCACTTATCTTTTCAAGGTTAAGTAGTGATTTATATTTCCAATTATGCTCCAGTTTCATTGAAATAATTGAGTGTTAAGGTTGTGGTTCAGGCAAATCAGTGCCCGCCGGTTTTTATATACATCCACACAATTGCGCCGATGACGATGATGGCTACAACGATAAGCCCGGTTTTGCCTTTACGCTTGTCCTGGCGCATCAGCCATATCAAAAATATAACCAGCGGCAGTACAAAAATGGACCAGAAGATGAGAGATGGAATGTTCATTAAGCCCCCTAACCCCCTAAAGGGGGAATAAATTAGTGTGGTTGCAAAAATATTAAATTAATTGACATGCTTGTGGCGAAATCTTATTGCTCCCCTTCAGGGGCAGGGGGCTCAAAACGGCATCCTCGCCAGCGGCGCAATATCCTGGCCTGCAAATTCGCCTTTCAGATATTTATAATAGCCTGTAATGGCGATCATGGCGGCATTATCGGTGCAGTATTCAAATTTGGGGATAAAAGTATTCCAGCCCATTTCGTCGCCTAATTGAGTTAAGCCTTGCCTTAACCCGGTGTTGGCGGACACACCACCTGCAAGGGCGATATCTTTGATGTTATATTGTATCGCTGCTTTTTTTAGCTTGTTTAATAAAATGGTGACTACCCGTTTTTCAACCGAGGCACAAATGTCAGCCATATTATCCTGTAAAAAATCAGGGTTCAGTTTTACATTGTCCCTGATAAAATACATAATCGACGTTTTTAAACCACTGAAACTGAAATCAAGTCCGGGTATCTGTGGTTCAGGGAATTTATAGGCATCCGGGTTACCCAAACGGGCATATTTATCAATGAACGGTCCGCCGGGATATGGCAGGCCCAATACCTTACTGGTTTTATCCAGCGCTTCGCCTGCGGCATCATCGGTGGTTTGACCGATCACTTCCATATCGAAGTGATCTTTCACCAATACGATCTGTGTATGCCCGCCCGATACCGTAAGGCACAGGAATGGGAAACCGGGTTTAGGATCATCAATAAAGTGGGCCAAAACGTGGGCTTGCATGTGGTTGATCTCGATCAGCGGCAAACCTTTGGCTAAAGCAAACGCCTTGGCAAATGACACGCCAACCAGCAGGGAACCTAAAAGCCCCGGGCCACGGGTAAAAGCAACGGCGTCGATATCATTTTTGCTTATTTTTGCGTTAAATAATGCTTGCTGTACCGCAGGGACAATATTTTGCTGGTGAACACGCGAGGCCAGCTCGGGCACAACACCGCCGTAAGCTTCGTGTATGGTTTGGTTGGCAATTACATTGCTTAATATCACACCGTCGGCGCATATCGAGGCTGAGGTTTCATCACATGAAGATTCAATTCCGAGTATTACAGGCACGTTCGTTATCAGTCAAAAAGGCAAATTTTAAATACAAAAACTAATAAACCTTCGGCCTTAAAAAAAGTCGAAAACCTAACGTTAATATGTTCAAAAACTAAAACAGTTTATACGTGTTTGAATTTATATTTTTGCGCATCCATTTTAAAAATACAAAGTTATTAAAAAACTACTCAAAATAGCGTTAGGGATCGTGCTGGTTGTATTATTGATGTTGAGCATTGTCCTGCTGCTATTTCAATATAAACCGGTTCAAACCTGGGCGGCCAAAAAAGCCACCGCTTACCTATCTGAAAAGTTAAAGACAAAGGTTGATATCAAAAGCCTTTACTTAAAACCTTTCTCATCTGTGGTATTGGAGGGTTTTTATGTACTGGATAAAAAGCAGGATACCTTGCTCAGCACACCAAAGCTAACGGTTGATATCAGCGGCTTTTCATTGATCAGCAGCATCAATCAGCGCACGCTCATCCTCAGCCTGGTACAACTGGATAATGGCTCTGCTTACCTGAAGAACCAAAAAGACAGCACCAGTAACCTCAAATTTATTATTGATTACTTCAATACACCCGATACTTCAAAAACACCTTCGGCACCCTGGAAAATTGATTTGGAGAAAGTCGCCATTAATAATTTCCACTTCAGGTTCAAAAACCAATTGGTTGATACGGCGATGGCACAGGTAAACTTTGACGATATCGATGTAAAGCATTTCAGCACAGTTATAGAGCATATCGACCTCGTCCACCACCTTTTCAAAGGGAAAATTGACAGGCTAACACTGCGCGATAAAAGCGGTTTTTATTTAAAGAACTTAAGCGGTAACGCCACGGTGGATACCAACCAAATACTGGTGCAAAACATGCACGTACAAACCCTCCACTCCGACCTGAAAAATTATTTCAGGATGAGGTTTAAATCGTTTGATGATGTGGGTAGCCACATCAACGACCGCGTTTATATGGAAGGCGATTTTAAAAGTTCGCAGATATCATCAAGCGATATCGCCTACTTTACTGACGGACTCGAAAAAACAAAATTCGACCTTGGGCTGGACGGGCACATCAAAGGTTATGTAAACAATCTAAAAGCAAAAGACCTGCTGATCACCGGCGGACAGGCCACTTATGTTAAAGGAGATTTTAGCCTGAAAGGTTTACCGGATTGGAACAACACTTTCCTGGAGTTGAATTTTGAGCAGGTAGCTACAAATAAAAAAGATCTTGATTTTCTATACAGTAATTTCAGCGGTAAGGCGAACGCGAAGGTACCGGATATCATAGCCAAATTTGGCGAGGTAAATTTCACAGGCAGGTTCACCGGCCTGCAAAATGATTTTGTGGCCTATGGCACCTTTAAAACCAAACTGGGCAGGTTCGACCCGGATATTAACCTCAAAATAAATAAGGCCGGGGTACCCAGCTATAGCGGTAAAATAGCCACTTATAATTTCGACTTAGGCAGTTTATTGGATGTAAGCGATCTGGGCCGCACTACCCTCACCGCCAACGTTACCGGCGGCGGAGATGATATAAAAAATCTGACCGAAAAGCTGGACGCGCAAATTAAAAACGTCAGCTTTAAAGGGTACACTTACAATAACCTTAGCCTGAACGGCACTTTTGCAAAACAAGTGGCAAATGCGCAGGTAACCATTAATGATAAAAACATTAAGCTGGATGCCAGCGGGAGCATCAACCTGAACCCTAAGCTGCCGGTTTATAATTTTGAAGCAAATGTTACCGATGCCAATCTGCACACGCTCAAACTGATCGATGATACCATTACCCTCAGCGCAAAGTTTGCCACCAATTTTTCGGGCAATACGCTGAATAATACAGTGGGCAAAATACTGGTATCGCCCATCCGGATAGTTGACCCTCGGAATAATTACCTGGTGGATTCTATTTATTTAGCAGCCAATGGGGTTGGCGATGGCCGCGAGATCAGCCTGAGGTCAGACATGGCTGATGGCAGCCTGAAAGGGAATTATGACCTGAACACTTTGCCATCGTACTTTAAAACCATCGTTAAAAAATACATTCCTTCGCTAAAGATGGATATTGTTACGCCAAAACCGCAAAACTTTTCTTTCAATTTAACAATCAAAGACGTTAACCCGTTGCTGGCTGTGTTTGTACCCGACTTAAAAGTACCAGACCAGGGCACTTTCATCGGGCAATTCAATTCAGCAGATAAAACGGCGACGCTTACCGGCTTAATTAAAACAATACAATACGGCAAAACCGTTTTCCATGATTTTATTATTGATGAAAACACGACGGATAAAGACCTGCAGCTAAACGTATCCTTAAGCCGTATCAACTTTACCGACAGCCTGTTTATCAAGAATATAAACATCTCCAATTTCCTGAAAAAAGACAGTCTCAATTTTAACGTCAAGCTGGCTGACAAAGACGCTACCAACCAGTTGGACCTTTATGGTTTGGTGCAGTTTGGCCGCGATACTACAGCGAAGCTGAAACTATTACCATCGGATGTGATACTGGAAAATCAGACCTGGCGCATAACCGACCAGGTAAGGGTAAGGCTATTGGACGGTAAGACACAGGTATCGGGTTTTGAGCTTTCGAGAGGGTCGCAGAAGGTAAGGATAAACGGTTTTATTTCAGCTGACCCTGCTGATCAGCTAAAAGTGGAATTCGACAAATTCAGCATGGGAACGCTTGACCAGTTGACCAAATCGGCAGACGTGAAATTAAAGGGCACGCTTAACGGTGATGTGTTATTAAGCTCCATTACTAAAACGCCTACGTTTGACGCTCATTTAGGGATCGATTCATTCGTAATGAACAAAACATTTATTGGGAATGTAAAAATAGCCTCATCATTAGATAGTAACCGAACCCAGGCCAATGTAAAAATGAACATCATTAACCGTGGGCTGGAAACCATGAATATTGAGGGAGCCTACCTACTGGGAAAAAACACGGATGACAAGCTCGACTTCAATATTAAGATGAACCAAACAGAAGCCGTTATATTTACACCTTTTGTGAAGGACCTGGTATCAAATCTGAAGGGCACCATTTCAACTGATCTGAAATTATCCGGCACAACGTCTGACCCGCAGCTAAACGGCGATATCACCTTAGCAAATACAGGTGTAACCGTCAATTATTTAAAAACGGCCTATACCATCAACAATAAGCTAAGCGTGGTAAACAGTGTGATCAATGTAGATAACCTGGTGCTGAAGGATAGCCACGGTGGCGAGGGTACCGCTATGGGCAAGGTTGATCTGAACAACCTGGCTAACCCGGATATTGAAGCGGTGCTTACCACCAAAAACCTGATGGCGCTGAACACCACTTTCAGGGATAATCATATTTATTATGGTACGGCTTATGGTACCGGCCGTTTCAGCTTTAGCGGGCCTACCGATAATATGAAGATCGACATCCAAGCCAAAACAGAAGCCGGAACGGTGTTCAATATCCCCCTCAATACTTCGTCAGTTGCGGAAGATTATGATTTTATAAAGTATGTAAGCCATAAGGACTCTACAAAAGCCGCAGATAAGGTAAAGGCATTTAATGGTATCTCTCTGAATTTTGATTTGAGTGTTGATGAAAAAACTATTGTAAAGATCACTACAGATTACGGTAAACTGGAAGGAAGCGGCGTAGCCCATAATTTAAACCTGAACATCAGCAGCCTGGGTGATTTTAGCATGTTTGGTGATTTCCTGATCTCATCCGGTAAGTTTGAATTTATTGCAAAGAATGTGATCACCAAAAACTTCCAGGTAACACAGGGCGGTACTATACGCTGGACGGGCAACCCCAACAACGCGGAAATTAACATGAACGCCATATACGAGGTACGCACCAATATTCAGAACCTTTATACTGCCGCGGGCCTGGCATATCCCGGAGGCGCCCAGCAGGTATTGGTACAGGCTAATCTACTGTTAACCAAATCCCTGCTACATCCAACCATCGATTTTGACTTTAATTTCCCTACCGACCCCTCTGTTAAGGATGACTTGGGCACCTATTTGAATGATTATAATAACCGCAGCCAGCAGGCGCTAAGTATCATTGTAAGGCGGCAATTTGCCACCGGCACCGGCGGCAGTGACCTCACCCAACAAACTTTACAAACTGCCGGGGAAGCGGTGAGCGAGTTTGCATTCAATAAGCTCAATACGGTAATATCTCAATCAAACGCCATAAAAAGCCTCGACCTTAACATACGCTCGTTTAATGATGCCAGCGCTTCGCTCAGGCTGTTTAAGGAACGTTTTGTATTGAGCGGCAGCTTGTATTCTACCACCGGGACAAGCGACTTGTTTAACAATAACACCAGCTTATTTAATTCGAATTTTAATACGCTTTCAAAGGATTTTAGCGCGCAGTATCTCATTACCAATAATGGCAACCTAACGGCACGTTACTCCTACCGGCTTTTAAACGCCACTACACTAACTACTATTGACCCGCAGCTAACCACGCAATATGTAAACGGGCTTGGGCTGGTGTACCAAAGGGATTTTGATACGTTTGGCGAGTTTATGAGAAACATATTAGGCAAAGGCAAAAAGAAAACAGTAACACCGCTTCCATTCCCAACAACCACTCCTGGTGCTGCCCCGAATACTCCCCCGGCCCCTCATCCAGCTACTACAGGCAATACCGGGGTTACTAACGATGAAAACGATCAGTGATCGCGCAATATGGTGTGATCCATTTTATCCCTTTTGGTTCTGAGATAAGCCTCGTTATGCGGGTTTGGTTTGATCTCGATCGGTATGTTTTCAACCACTTCAAGCCCGTATCCTACCAACCCGGCCCGCTTTTTAGGGTTATTGCTCATTAACTTCATCTTTGATATGCCCAGGCTGCGCAATATCTGCGCGCCTATACCATAATCACGCTGATCCATTTTGAAGCCGAGTTTGATGTTCGCTTCAACAGTATCCAAACCGTTTTCCTGCAAATGGTAGGCTTTAAGTTTATTGATCAGACCAATGCCGCGCCCCTCCTGGTTCATGTAAACTACCACGCCTTTACCTTCGTTGCTGATCATTTCCATCGCCTTATGTAATTGCGGGCCGCAATCGCACCGGCACGAACCGAAAATATCACCGGTAACGCATGAGCTATGCACACGCACCAATACGGCTTCGCCGGGCTCCCAGGTACCTTTCACCAAAGCCAGGTGATGCTGACCGGTATCCAGTTGGGTGTAAGCGATCATATCAAAATCGCCCCACTCCGTTGGCATCTTAACCGATACTTCTTTATGGATAAGCGTTTCGGCAGTTAAACGGTATTCTATCAGGTCCTTTATCGATATGATCTTCAGGTCAAACTCTTTAGCCATCTGCAGCAGATCAGGCAGGCGGGCCATTTCGCCATCTTCCTTCATGATCTCGCATATTACCCCCGCTGGCTCAAAACCAGCTAAAACAGCCATATCAATAGCCGCTTCGGTATGCCCCGTGCGGCGCAGCACGCCGCCATCTTTGGCTATCAATGGAAATATATGACCCGGACGACCCAGATCAGCCGGCACAGTTGCCGGGTCTATGAGCGAAAGGACAGTTTTTGAACGGTCGGATGCGGAAATACCCGTGGTGCAACCCGCCAGCAAGTCGACCGAAACCGTAAAATTGGTTTCGTGCGAAGTGGTATTATTGGTCACCATCGGCTCCAGCTCCAGCTCTTTAGCGCGCTGGGCGGTAATGGGCGCACATACCAATCCCCTGCCATGACGGATCATGAAATTAATGGTTTCTGGGGTAGCGTTATGAGCGGCGGTTAAAAAGTCGCCTTCATTTTCGCGGTCCTCATCGTCAACTACTATAATGGTTTTACCTGCTTTGATGGATGCTATTGCTTCCTGTATGGTATTCAGCATATTTTTTCTGTAGGGCTATAATGGCTTAATATAAAAAGGCTTCACAAAAGCCATTACGTGTTTGTGTAAGTTACAAAGTTAACTGATAACCTAACCATTACGGTCGGATATTTGTAAAAGTTGCTTTGGGGGGTGTGTTGGAAAGTTGAAAGGTTGGAAAGTTGGTTTATCCATTCCTATCCTAACGCAAAAATATCAGTCCGAAGTCAGAGACATTCGGACAACATACTACGGACAGCTTGGTGAAAGGTTGTACTGAGCAGGCTCTTAGTTATTCTTCACAAAGCGTACAGAACCCCGGTCTGTTACATTGGGTATTACACTATTCAGCCCGGTAAACATTTCGACACCATAAGGTTCAAATATCTGAAGGCTCATATGCTCGCCGTCAGGAAATTCAGATGACGATAGAAGATTGGTCATCGCTCCAAAATTGCTGAAATTTAAGTTGTGACAAAAGCCGGTGGCTATGGCATTAAATCCGGTTGAATTAGTACCGTTTACATTCGTCCAGGTTGTTTTTGATATTAGTTTTACGATTGATGTATCCTGTAAACTGTAATACCCCGTGGTTGAGGTTGCACCCATTGTAATTAACAAAGTAGTGAAGTCGCTTTGCATTGGTAAATGCCAACCTGATGGAAGCGAAACGACTTCTGCCTCTGTATAGGTATATAGTTTGCCGTATACCGGGTCATTAACTGAACTATTGTTGTAGTTGACGCCACCCGGGCCGTTATAATTTACTGAAGTCCACGTCTGCGAGCCAATTATAACTGTAGGGTACTTTGTGCCGTTTATCGTAAGCATGCCTGAAGGATCAACACCCTTATTATTTTTGGAACAGGATGTAAGTATTAATACAGATAAGATTCCGATATAGAATAGTATTTTCATTTATTTAAAGGTTGAGGTTACACGAAAATAACCATTGCTAATATACGGAATAACAATAATTGCAACAATGCTTATTGCCTTTATCCGACGTACATTGTGTGCCTCTGTCCGAGAGCATACCTTAATCAACAGGTCATATACAAATTTACGCAACCAGTTTTAATAAAGTACTGACACTGTTTTGTCAGTACTTTAAAAGTTAAATATTTTAACTATAGGCCAACATTCCAACCTTACAACGATCTTTACGCCTCTTTTCTTCTGATCAGCTTATTAAAGAACCTTGTATAAGCTTCCATATCGAATAATACGGAATCATTAGCGGCTTTATAGGAAAGGAATATCCCGATTGGTGTTAGTATGATGATAGCTATCCAGGTACCGATGATAGGCGATACGTCGCCATCTTTAACTGATTTTTCGCCGATGGTGGATATGATATAATAAACCAGGAAGAAGATCACCGATACCACAACCGGCATACCCAAGCCGCCTTTGCGGATGATGGCCCCCAATGGTGCCCCGATAAGGAACAACGCGATACAGGCTGCTGACAGGGTGAATTTTTTCTGATATTCCATGATATAGTTACGCACGCTTTTGTTGGCGTCCTTATTCATATCACCGCGGTTCTTCACCAGGTCCTGTACCGAACGCACCTCGTTAGCGGCATTGTTCAGCGCTATCATCTGCTTGCTCAGGGTTGAACCTCCCAATGCATCTGTTTTTTTGAAAGGGATATAATTAAGTCCGGGCGTTTTCTTTTGGGTAGCGATCGAAAAATATTTAATGTAGGGGACCAGTAATTTGTAATTGACTTTGATAGTGCTGTCTATCTGGCGTTGTGTTGAATCCCGGAAATATTTTAATTGCTTCAGGTCCATCATCTGTGTGGCTGAATTGAATGCGTTTTCGGGCGTGCGTTTCAATTTCATAAAGGAAAGGTCAAACTTTTGTTCCGTTTCCTTAAAGCGGAAACGTGTAAGCCTTTGGCGTGGTTCCAAATTCTTGTCGCCCGTAGCCTCCTCATATTTTACGCCATCCTTAAGCTTCAAAACCAGGAACTGGTTATCCGGTGTACGGTACATCCTGCCTTCTTTAGCGAGCAGCACATTGGTGTTGTTATCGGCGGGGTTAGCGCTATAGATCATTATGCCATGCAGGGTTTGCCCGTCGGCGTCTTTTCTGCTTACCCGGATAGTATAACCAGGGAAACTACTGCTAAACACGCCCTCGGGCAAAAAATTAGCTGATTTTTGCTGCCTTACGTCATACAATAAAGAGAAGTACTTTTTATTGGCCACCGGCAGCATATTATCCGAAAAAATAAAAGCGCAAATACTCAATATAGTCACCACGATAACCATAGGTAACATGGCCCGGCGCAGTGATACACCTGCTGATTTTATAGCAACCAGCTCATAGTTTTCGCCGAGGCTGCCATACGTCATAATAGAGGAAAGCAATACGGAAAGCGGCAGGGCCATTTGTATGTTGGTGGCCGAATTATACATCATTAATTGCAGAATGGTGTACCATTCAAACCCTTTCCCAATCAGATCATCGATGTATTTGAATAGAAATAGCATCAGCAATACAAAATTCACGATGAAAAGGGTGACTATGAATGGCCGTATAAACGAACGCAGCAATAAAAGATGAATCTTTTTCACGATACAAAAATAGGGAAAATTAAGTTCCCTCAGGCACCAAGTACGCTTACCAGGTATTCGATCTGGTTATCCCATATCAGCTTGCGTTCGCTTATAGCGTCTTCAACAGCAAAATCGGTGATGCCTAAAGCCACATCGTTGGTCAGCTCGTCCTGCAGTATCTCCATTTCGAAATAACATTGGGGCTCATCATCCACCCATTTAAACCTTACCAGTTTATTTTCCTTGATCGCTATTAATTTGGCCTTTTGCTCTTCGCCGTCCCATGTAAAAGTATAAACCTGGTCCCTTACGCTCACATCATCTGCAAACCATTGCGTTAAGCCATTGGGCTCATTTAGAAAGCCATACAGTATGCGCGGAGATGATTTTATTTCGTACTCAATAGTAAATTTCTTCTTTTCAGACATAGGGGGTTTATAATCAATCGGCCTAATAAGCCGTAAATCTTAACATTTTTTCTAAAGAAAACGAATTTCTGCTATATTTGCAAACTCTTTTTACAGGGCACCGGGTTTATTTGATGCCTGTTTTTTTGCAAAACGAACTTAACCACGTTTAAAGCTTATGAAGGCTGTTTTTAAATAAAAACGCCAATATAACAGCAAATAAAAAAGAGAGAAATATTAATCCGCTGCATAGCGGAAGCTCAGATGGTTAGAGCGCAGGATTCATATCCGCTGGTTAGCGGACGGCAGTCCTTGGATGATTGTTCTTAAATAAAAATATTAATCCGCTGGTTAGCGGAAGCTCAGATGGTTAGAGCGCAGGATTCATATCCGCTGGTTAGCGGACGGCAGTCCTTGAATGATTGTTCTTAAATAAAATATTAAACGGCGGGGTAGCTCAGATGGTTAGAGCGCAGGATTCATAACCCTGAGGTCGGCAGTTCGATCCTGCTCCCCGCTACATTGCAAGAAGGCACCTATGGTGCCTTTTTTGTTTTATCTTAGGATCATGTTCACAGTCTACGTCCTTTATTCTCAGAAATATAATCAAATCTATATAGGCTATACTTCAGATTTAGAAAACCGTTTCCTTTCGCACAATGAATTAGCAACAAAAGGACATACGATCAAGTATCGCCCTTGGGTAATTGCTTACACTGAAGAGTTCACGACAAAGCCGGAAGCAATGAAAAGAGAAAATCAGCTAAAAACAGCCAATGGCAGAGCATTTACCTGGAATATTATTCGTCAGAAATTTGGTTGCGCAGATGGTTAGAGCGCAGGATTCATATTCGCTGGTTAGCGGACGGCAGTTCGATCCTGCTCCCCGCTACAAAGCCACCTTCGGGTGGCTTTTCTTATTTAGTGATATTTTAGCTAAATTGTGATGCGATGATTTCTATGACAAAAGCGCACCTTAATTAAACATGTACGAAGTTATTATCAAATCATTACGTAAACTGGTTGATTTTACTGACGAGGAGCTTTTTTTATTTATGCAAAGACTTAAGCCGGTAAGCTTAAAAAGGTATGCTTTTTATTTGAAAGAAGGCCAGGTTTGTAAAGGCATGGCACTGGTAAACAAAGGCGGTTTAAGGTATTTTTCGCGCGGTGAGAAGGGTGATTATACCATCGGGTTTGCGTTTGAAGGCGAATGGATTGGCGATTATGAGAGCCTCCTCTTACAGACGCCATCACCCGATTTTATTGAAGCCCTTGAGGATTGCGAACTCTTTACTCTCAGCTATACCGATATGCAGGCTTTATACCAACACAGCCAGCGCTTTGAAAAGTTCGGACGTCTTATTGCCGAAAAACTTTTCATTGACACAGCAAAAAGTAAACGCAATTTAATGATCCAATCAGCCGAAGAGCGATACCTCGGATTACTAAACACCCAACCCCACATATTTGAAAGGCTGCCCCAGCATTTAATTGCCTCTTACCTGGGCATCCAGCCCCAAAGCCTCAGCCGGATACGGGCTAAGATATCAAGCACCAAAATTAACATAGGTTAATAAAACAATAGCCTTTTTAACATCATATCATTTTTAAATTAGCTGAACAAACGCAGTTTTGTACTATGCATTTACATTCGTCACTAAATAAAAAATGATATGAATCCTGCACAGGTATTTTCGATCGTCAGCGCTATCGCTGCTTTACAGTGGTTACTGTTAATTATACTTCCCAGATGGAAGATAACACAATGGCTCATCAACTACCCCGCCGTGCCTTTACTGCTTTCGGGCATTTATTGCATTTATATCGCGGGTTTTTTTAGCATCCCTGGCGGTGGTTTTAATTCGATACAAGAGGTACGTCGGCTGTTCAGCGATGATAGGTTGTTACTTGCGGGTTGGGTGCACTACCTTGCTTTCGACCTACTAATAGGCTTTTCCATTATTAAATCAGCACAAACAAAGGCGATTTCGCACTGGCTGATCATTCCGTGCCTGGCGCTTACTTTTATGTTTGGCCCTTGTGGTTTCCTGCTTTATCAAATCATCCAAAAAATCAAAACAAGTATATGAAAACCTTGTTCGCACGCATCAGGGCTATTAGTCCGGCCTTGTATTGGTGTGGCTTAGCGCATTTAGCCTTGTTCGTTCTAATGATTGTTATAGCCCAGTTTGACCACCGGCAATTGATGGGAATTAACCTGTGGACAAAACCCATCAAATTTGCTATATCCATTGCTATATATTGCCTAACCTGGCCGCTGTTATTGCAATACCTGCCTTTTGAACGATTAAAAAAACGATTTGCAAATTTTACAGTATTTGCCGTGACCTTCGAAATGCTGGCCATTGCTTCACAGGCTGCCAGGGGGCAGCTATCGCACTATAACACTGCAGGTGTTTACAATTCCCTTTTATTTAGTACGATGGGTGTCGTGATTGTTTCGCAAACCTTTTTTGCGTTGTATATAGGTTTTCGGTTTTTTAAAGTGAGGGCGGCAGAAATAACTCCAGCTTTGTTGTGGGCCATCCGGCTTGGGATAATTATGGCCGGCGTTTTTGCCCTTGAAGGCGGCGTAATGGCATCGCGCCTGGCACATACAGTTGGCGCTGCTGATGGCGGCCCGGGTCTACCATTCTTTAACTGGAGCCGCATCGCGGGTGATTTACGCATAGCACACTTTTTGGGCCTGCACGCCCTGCAGCTAGTGCCCTTGTTTGTGATTTTTTCCGGAATTAAAAACGCAAAACCTGCCATTATTTTTGCTCTGGCATATTTTGTTGTAGTGTCATTGCTGTTTACTAATGCGATGTTGGGCAATCCGTTGTTTTAAGATCAACGGCTACCTTGAAAATAAAAACACACTTTATCAGCCCAATACAATCGTCAGTTTTGGTCTAAACAAAAAGCAGATTAGGCTACATTTGTTTAGTAACAGGTTCATTAAGGCACATCCGCTAACATAGGTATCTATTCGTCTTAGCTTATACTAAGGCTGAACTGCCCATGCCAGGCCGTCTGCTCCGCGCACATCAATATGCCCGGTAACTTCTAATGTTTTGAGGTCGACAACTGCTATATAATTATCCCCAGTACAGCCAAGGAACGCGCGCGACCCATCATCATCCACCAGGATGCCAGCTGCGCCGTGTCCGGTACTTAACCGCTTGATCTCCTGATGTGTTACCGCATCAAAAATGAACAGATCGCCGGTGCGAAGGCTTGTTACCAATACCCGCTTACCGTCCGGGGTAAACTTCAGTCGGTTAGCGCCTGTAACTTTGGCGTCAAAACTGGCAGTTGCTTTTTGTGCAGCAATATCTATCACCGTGATCATTCCGTCGTCTGCACCCGCCGTCCATAATTCCTTGCCATCAGGCGATACATCAAACCCTTCCGAGCCTTTACCTACCGGGATAACGGTCTGTACCCAATCATGGTGTGGCGGCGGCGTAAATCCATTTGGAAAAGCGTGGGGTTTGATCAGGCTATCCGTCAAAATACTCACCGTTGCTGATGCGACATTAGTGGTATATACCTTTTTCTCGTCAGGAGTTACATAGATCATGTGCGTACGATCCTGGCCTGTTCCCATGCACCAGTCTAATTTACCGGTCGCAGGGTCATAGCGAACAACTGTTTTGGTGCCCTCCGCCGTAAACCACACCTTGCCGCCAACAAATGTGATACCGTGCGGCCCCATGAAGGGTTTTGTATCCAAAGTAGGTAAGGGTTTTTGCGCTATAAGATCGATCACATTCAATTCATGCAGGCTGCCGCCACCGTAGATAGTAACATAAGCTGTTTTCCCATCAGCCGAGGCGATAACCTCGTGAGGGTCGGATCCCACGGGTACCCGTGCAATAACCTTTAGCGTTATCGGATCTATGATCGCCAGGACGTGGTCGCCTTTTGAAAGCGCAAGCAACGAACGCTTAGGTGTAGACTGGGCGTCGCATTTGATCGTTGTGTACATTAACGCTGCCCATAAAACACTTACAGCAAGTAATTTCACAGAGGCAAAGGCGCTTGAATGACGAGTTTTCATGATTGAATATTTAAATAAATTTATAACATAGCCCCCTAAATCATATTTGAGCCGACTCGGATTTCTTCTCTTCACAGTCGATGTGCACGATCACCTCATCAGAGAGTACCATGCTTGAGCTGCCAACACCAAAGTCCAGCCTGTTTATTTTAAATGTGCCTTTAAATTGAACCGTATTCCCCTTATCTGTAAAAGTGAAAGGCACTTCAATTTGTTTCAATTTATCCTTAATGGTAAGCATAAATGTTCCGACATAGTTGCTACCGCTTCTGTGCTTAAAAGCGACAGATTTGAGTACAATCTTTGGATAACGTGCCGCATCAAAAAAATCTTCGCTGCGCAAATGCTCGTCCTTGGCCGAACTTCCGGTATTGATGGTACCAACATCAACCGAAGCTTCCAGGGTACTCGCGCTTAAATTAGCGGGGGTAAAATTAACCTTCGCTGCAAGTCCGCCGATAGAACCACCGGTAGTTATCCCCATGTTTTTAATTTCAAACGTTATTGCAGACCGTGTAATTACAGCCTGGGCATGTAAGGTACCCGACCAGGCCGCTGAAATGATCGCTATAAACACAAAAAGTTTCTTCATAATAATGTTGACTAATGATCTGATTTATTTACCTGAAGGAGATGCCCCGGGCCGCCTGGACCGCGATGCTCTTAGGGCATTTTCACTTCCGGATGTGCCGCGCCATGATGACAGGTATTACAATTGACTCCTGTAGCCATGATCATCCCCAAACTGTCCTTTTTTGCCTGGAAAAATTTCTTGTTGATCTTCGCCGTCATCAGGAACATATGGCGCGCTGCTTCTTTTTCCGGTTTGGCATCACTCGCAAAATCCATTTTACCGGTCTGATCGTTACGCGCATGACAAAAATTACAATGCACCCCTAATGACTCTGACCATTCATCCATCTCATGATCAAGTACCCGGAAAGGTATGTTTTTCGGGAAAACCTTTAGGTTTACCAATTTTGGCGGTTCTTGTTGTTGAGGTGAGGTAGCAGCAATGCTTAAAGTAATTACCGTAGCTACACCAAACATTACAATGAGTTGTTTTTTGAAATACATAAATTTGATTTTGGTGTCCCAAGGTAGCGAACTGCAATATTATTTTTTTTGAGAATCGACCTAAACAGGAAAAGCATAGACGTAAGCAGTATTTTTACCGACCACTGCGGTCGGATAAAATGTTTATTGTTTGGCACTCCTCAATATAA
This sequence comes from Bacteroidota bacterium, assembly GCA_013286565.1. Lineage (GTDB taxonomy): Bacteria > Bacteroidota > Bacteroidia > Sphingobacteriales > Sphingobacteriaceae > Mucilaginibacter. The sequence goes on along the minus strand of JABDFM010000014.1, from coordinate 9,619 downwards.
TTATTACATTGGATTTGTTTTTCACCCAAACCGAAGTCTTATCTTTGTAAAATATTTTACAGACGAAAAATCATATTAGCCTTGTTGGAATTGTTTGGTGGATAGTTGGAAAAAATTCGTCTGCAAAAATCGCTGTTTTTATTTACCCAAAAACAGGTAAAACCGAATACGAGTTTATCCCTTATAAATTTAGTTGCTATTCCTATTCGGCCAATATTGAACTCAATCCAAATGAACAAAGCTAAAAACAACCTTCAATTTATCAACTGCTCAACATCCCCACTTTTTGCTTTTAACGCCTCAGTATTTTGTTGCAATAATTTTTCTGCTGCCGAATTGATCTGTCCGTAAGGAATGTTTTTCCACTTTGACATATCCTTTTCAAAATCGACCTTGAAAAATACTTTTGAAAGATCCCTGATCACACAATAATCGGCAAAGGGGTGCGGATTTTGGTAGCTGGCGTGATCCGATTCGTTGATAAAGAAATCAATGGTTTCGTAAACTGAACTTTTGAGCAAGCTCAGCTGGACCAGCTTGGCCCTGTACTCCAGGTCGGCGCTTTTCAGGTGGGGGAACAATTGCTTGTCGGCAAAATGACGACCCTCATGTGCCAGTAGGTCGACCAGGAAACTCTCGCTTTTAAGATCATAGGCGCTTTTAACACAATAGATCGCTTCGGTGGTGGTCCACCCTCCCGGGTAATTTTCCCCCAGTGTTGCATACTCCTCCCAACCCAGGGTGATGAAATCATCCATAAAAACTACCGGGGCATTTATTTTTTCGCCCTGCAACGAAAACTGATAGACCGTATCCTTTTGCTTGCGCCACACCAGCAAGTCATACAACCGGCCGGTTTTTCCCAAACCGTTATTATAATACCCGAGAGCGTTAACGTACTTTTTCATATATACATCAATGGTGTCGTCCGTTGCCGTTTGCCCTTTTTTCAAAAAGCCTTTACCCAATAAAAATTTGGCGGCATCTTTCACAAAAAGCGTATCATAGTTATTGAAAGTATCTTTTAAGGATAACCGCCAATAATCCCTGAAAATCTTCATCAAGGGATCAATCTGCGATTTTCGCTCACTCAGATAATTGCTTTGATCGGTTGCGTAAGCAAAGCGGATCTTAAAGTTTTTTATAAACTGTAAATCTTTCGGAGATATCTTCTTTGTCCCGTCATATTGAATCAATTTAAAAACCGGGCCGATATTCGCCTGCAAAGCGTGACCATAAATTTTTCTGTAATCCAGCTTTATGCTATCAGTGCTTTTGGTCTGAGCGGCACATCTGCCAATTAAGAATATCGAAAATGTTAAGAGTGATAGTTGTTTAAGTATGCGCAGGGGCAAAGGTCTCATTAATGATCTTAAATAAATTTTCTGTGGCGTGTCAGCAAAGCAAACATACGAATTCAACGATAAATCTACTGCAAAATATCCGTTAGTTTTTACAAGTGATATGCTATACCTCTTACAGCGTTTTTGACCCGGTATTAAAGAATCCATTTGATGAATTAAAATAGATCAGCCCGACCCTTACTACCACCATTTCAACGGAAATTCGATCTTATCAACTGAACTGGCGATCATATCGGGTTTGAAGGCGTAGTTACTAAGACCTTCCTTATTAGCTATACCCGATAGCACAAGGATAGTTTTATACCCCATTTGAACGCCGCCTTGTATATCGGTTTCCATGGTATCGCCAATTACGGTGGTTTCGGCGGTTTCAAGGCCCAGGTATTTACGGGCAGAGCGCATCATCACCGGGCTTGGTTTCCCTGTTACGAAAGCTTTTCGGCCCGTGGCTTCTTCTATCATGGCGGTAGTGGCTGCGATGCCTAAATTATTCCAGCCGGGTTTTTTGGGTGATGGGTCGCGGTTGGTGGTGATAAATTTTGCACCGGCCAATATCATATCCACGGCGCGCTGTACCATTTCCAGCGTAAAATTCCTGCCCTCACCCAGCACTACAAATTCCGGGTCGGTATCCACCAGTTTGATGCCGTTCTCATGTAAACTGGTCAATAAACCGCCTTCGCCAAGCACATAGGCCGTTCCGTTTGGGCTTTGAGCGCCCAGGAATGTGCCTGTAGCCATAGCGCTGGTGTAAACATGTTCTTCGGTCACCTCAATACCCAATCTCTTTAGCTTGCGGACCGCTTCGATACGGGTACGCTGACTATTGTTGGTCATAAAGGCAAATGGTGTTTTATGTTTAAGCAAGTAGGCGATGAACTTATCGGCACCTTCAATTAAGGTTTCGCCGCTGTAGATCACCCCATCCATATCGATCAAAAGTCCCTGTTTCATAGATTTGATTTTATTGTAATGATGCATAACGCATCACTGTTGCCAAAGATAGGCAGGATAGGATATTCACAAAGGCTTATTTAAACTATTATTTTTTAGCTTCTTCGTTCTCAGTTTCCTGGCGCACTTTTTTCAGGTCGATACGTATCAAAGCGAACAAGCTCATATACACATTGGCTACAAATACCAGGGCGAAGCCTGCTATCAAATACCCGCGCCAATCGTCAAAAAGCAATTGATATTTGGTGATGATCAGCATAATAGCCGTTACATAATGACTAAAACAATACTCGCAGGTGAACAGGTAAAAAAATTTACGCTCGGCAACGGTTTTGCCATTGTGGCAACGATTTAAACAATATTCACGCGGCTCCTTGAAAACTTCCTCGTGCGTTACCGTCCACGCGATGCAGGCGATAGGGATAGCCAGGATGAACAGCCAAACTACTTGTGTGCTTAATAACATATCAATCAAAGGGTTGAGTGGGAGAAATGTTTTATGATGTTTCTAATTCACAAACACCTCATCCACAAAAACCCAGGATGGTTTGCCTTTGGCTGGATGCCATGCGGGTAGCTTTTTGATAGGTTTGGCAACAACCTTCATACAATTTAGCGGGGTGGTTTCGTGCAGTTTGCAGATCAATCCTGCTACAATAGCCGGGTCATCTTTTTTCTGCGGACCAGGTATTAATGTACTGATGAGTTTCAAATGCTGTGCGTCTTTGCCGCCCCATACCTGTATTTCGGATGGGAGAAATATCTGGCTGCCTATCATTTTGAGGCTGTTAAAAGTTAGGGTACGCGGCTTGATGGCGTTCTTAAAGAATAATAAAAACTCTATATCAGCCTGCGAGCCCAGCCATTTTCCGTTACCAAAATTCATCCCGCCCAGTTCGCCATCGATCAGCGTTTTGGCACCATCGCCCCGGTATTTTTCGTTAACCGATGTTAAAAGCGCGGCGCTGTCGGGCTTAAAAGTATTTTTATAAAACGAAAAGCTAACTGCATCGCTGCCATACCAGCCTGCTTTGTACGCTTTAGTTTTAATGGTGGTATTATCACTGATAAGAATACCGGGCTGATATAAGAGCGATTTCACACTATCAGGATCGGTGCCATCTGTAGTATAGCGGATATCAACGCCTTTAATGGGATTGGTGATCACCAACTGTACGGGCTTGCTAAACACAAAAACCGTGTTTTTAACCTGTGGTGGTATCAGCTTCATGGGTTTGCCATCATCCTTAAAACCCGTGATAAAGGTGATGCTTTTATTGGCATTCTGCAGTGCCAGCATTTCGGCCTGGCTTAAACCTGTATTCCATATCGCCAGTTCCTTGAGGCTTTTGAAGGAGTGCAATTGATCTAAGGATTTTGGGTTGATCTTTGTGCCGGAAAGGGATAAGGAGTGCAGATGTTTTAATGATGTTAGATCCTTCAGCGTACTGCCGGTAATATCCGTAAAATTGAGGTTCAGCGTACGCAAGTTTTCAAACTGCGCGATGGTTTTTAGCTCAGCATCCTTCACAGGCATTTTATGGAGATCGAGCGATACCACTTGTTTTTTGATCTCGCTTAATCCCTCCAAAACTTTCGGGGTGTAGGCTGCTTTGTTATAAATATCAACCGCCAGTGCTGGTGACCCTTTCGCAAGCGGGTATATTCCGCAGTAATTATTATTCAGCTTTTTGATCACCTTTTCATCTGCTGCCGCGAAATCATAGTTTTCTTCGGGCGCTTCGGCAGGTTTCAGGAACGTGGCGGCGACCATCCTTAATGAATCCCCGGCAGGCAGGCTAACTACCTTATTTTTAAAATCGGCGTTTTCTTTTACCCAAAGGTAAAGCACTTGCATTTCTGCGGCGGTCAACTGCGTTTTGCCAGATGGTGGCATGTGCTTTTTCTCCTCTTCGGGTAAGTGGATGCGTTGCAATAAAAGACTGATCACCGGCTGACCCGGAACAAACAGTTTACCTGATTTACCGCCTTTTAAAATGGACTTCTCATCGATCAACTCTAATCCGCCTTTTAATTTATCAGGGTTATGGCAGCCGATACATTTATTTTCAAAAATAGGCTGTACCACATCCCGGTAAAGCAGGGCCTGATCAATAGGAACCAAGGGCTTTGCATTTTGCATGACAGGCGCGAATATGAAGTTATCGCCATGCGTAATATTGGCGCCATAATGCCCGGCCAGCAGCAGGAAAAGCACCATGATGATCGACCCTGAACGCGCCATTAAGGAATTGTACCAGGTATTGCTTCGCAGCCAATAAATACCCGACGATATAAATACGATACTTACCCCAAACCATTTGTGCCATTGAATATCGCTGCCGTCATACCCAGGCTCGCGTGACAGGAACAAACCCATTATCGCAGTAATAGCCGAAAAAAGTGCCCCGGCAAGCAATAAGGCCGTGGTAAATTCCTGGTAAAACTTCTCGGCAACGAAGGCTGATCTGAAACGGAAATACTCCATCAGCATGGCCAGCAGTAACAGCACTATAGGAAAATGCAGTATGAGCGGGTGAAGCCTGCCCACGGGTTGCAACCAGCGCGGTATTACCAGGCTGTCGCCTGCTACCAGTAAAACCAGGATGAAAATATTCAGCGCAAATAACAAATTACCCGCAATACCCTTATAGCTGCTTTTTATCATGTAGCCGATAGCAAATAATTAAACACGGGTAAATTTATAGGGATACACCTTGCCCGACGCCCATTGCGCCACATACAGGTTCTCGTCATTATCTACGCATACGTCATGCGGATTCAGGAATATCTTTTCGGCTTGTGCCATGGGTTGTAATACGCCATCTTTATACACAGGCTCTGTGCCGCCTAAATTGGAAACCACTTTATTGTTTTTATCGAGAATGGTAGTAAAGCCTGTATTTTCTTTGCTTAGATCAGGCGAACGCAATACTGCAGCATAGAGGTAATCACCTTTAATTACCGGGCGACATACGCAGGCGCCGGGCAGTTTGATCACTTCCATTAGTTTACCATCCATACTGAAACGTTTGAAACAGTTGCGGGTGCGGTCGGTGATCAGCAAAGTAGGCTTTGCATTACGCCGGTCGATCACAATACCATGCGCATTATCCAAATGTTCGTCACCATCTCCCCTGCCGCCGAAAAAGTTTTTCAGCTTGCCGTTTTTATCATAATGGGTAATGTATTGCGAACCGTAACCGTCAGCAATATAAAAATCGCCGTTAGTGTCGATCGTGGTTTCAGTCGGCACAAAATCTTCCGGCTTCTTGTATACCCCGGTTTCCAAAGGCACATCAATAGTCATTAATATTTTGCCGTCTATGGTGGTTTTATAAACCTGGTGCTTTACGGTATCGGTAATGAACAAAAACTCCGTGCCGTTCTCATTCACTAATGTCAAACCATGCGCACCGGGAAACTCATGCCCCCAGGTATCCAATAGCTGACCTGATTTACTATAGATCAGCACATTATTTTTCGTTTCGTTGGTCAGCAATAAGATACGACCTTTGGCATCCTGCACCATCTCGTGGCAATCGTTTACCGGGTTGATGTTCGGATCAGCCTTGCTCCATTTGTTATCCATCCGGTAGCGCATATTGCCATGCCCGTAAATGGGGCCGTCATTTTTTGCCAGCAGGTCTTTCATGATAAAAAAGCTTGCCGAAACCAGTGCCGTTTTCTTTATAAAATTTCTTCTTTCCATGATCGTTAAATTCAGGTTATAATATTGCCTAATAAATTCCCCTCTTGGGAGGGGGTGTTTCGGCTTTGCGCGTAAAGGCGGGGGTGGGTTTTCGTCATGTCGTAGAAACACACACCCCTACCCCTCTCGAGAGGGGAACCGCACAGGCCCCACTTTATCAGTCTTGTTATTAATATCATCTATTCTAAGCAATTTAGGCTATAATATCTTTTACCACGTTCCCGGCTACATCGGTCAGCCTGTACCTGCGCCCTAAGCTTTTAAAAGTAAGTTTGGTATGGTCTATGCCCAATTGATTAAGCACCGTGGCATGAAAATCGTGCACGTGTACCGGGTTCCTTACAATGTTGTAGCCGAAGTCGTCCGTTTCGCCATAAACTATACCCGGCTTGATACCACCACCCGCCATCCAGATGCTGAAGCAACGGGGGTGATGATCGCGGCCATAATTAGCTTTTTCCAGTTTACCCTGGCTGTAATTGGTGCGTCCGAACTCGCCGCCCCATATCACCAAAGTTTCATCTAATAAGCCGCGTTGTTTCAAATCGGTTACCAATGCTGCTGATGCCTGATCGACATCCATTGCCTGGCCTGCCATTTCCATCGGGAGGTTGGAGTGCTGATCCCACCCCTGGTGATAAAGCTGCACAAACCTCACCCCATTTTCTGAAAGCTTACGGGCCAGCAGGCAATTGGCGGCATACGTGCCCGGAACCAGACATTCGGGGCCGTACATTTTCACAATGTCATCCGGCTCTTTGGAGATATCCATTATTTCGGGCACTGCGGTTTGCATGCGGTAGGCCATCTCGTATTGCTGCACTTTGGCAGTGATCTCGGGGTCGTGAAACTCCTTGCTTGATATATCATTCAGCTCCGCCAGCTTATCCAGCATTTTACGGCGTTCGTGGCGGTCTAACCCATCAGGATTGTTCAGATAAAGCACCGGATTTTCGCCGCTGCTGAATTGCACGCCCTGGTGTATGGAATCGAGGAAGCCGTTGCTCCATAGTTTGGAGTAAACGCCCTGCCCGTTGCCTTTTCCTTTGGATAATAAAACCGTGAACGCTGGCAAGTTCTTATTCTCGCTGCCGAGCCCATAGCTTACCCATGAACCCATGCTGGGACGGTTACCCTGTTGCGCGCCGGTCTGGAAAAAGGTAAGCGCTGGATCATGGTTGATGGCCTCGGTGTACATGGATTTGATGATACAGATATCATCGGCAATTTTACCGATATGCGGGAAAAGATTGCTTATCCAGGCCTGCGACTGCCCGTATTGCTTAAAGTCATGGTAGGAACCCACCAACGGAAACGAGGTTTGTTTGGCCGTCATCCCGGTTAGTATCTGGCTGCCGCGAACGGATGCAGGCAACTCCTGCCCCATCATTTCACGCAGTTTGGGTTTATAGTCGAATGATTCTAATTGTGATGGCGCGCCATCCTGGAAAAGATAAATGATCCTTTTTGCTTTTGGGGCGAAGTTGGGCATGCCCGGTATAAAATCCATCCCGCTATCGCCGCTCATACCCGAAAACAGGTCGGGGATGAGCAATGAACCTAAGGCCACACTGCCTAAACCCAGGCTTAGCCTGGATATAAATTTTCGCCTGCTTAAATTCAGGCCATGTTCTAAAATATCTTTCTCCATGGCTTTAAGTTTTGGTGATGGCTTCTTCTAAATTATATATGGTATCGATCACTTTCATCATCGCCGCCAGGTTGATTTTATCCATCCCGGCAGGTATAGGGTATTCGCCCACGCTCAATAGCTTTTCAGCGTCTTTTTGATTGATCACCTTTAACTGATCGGCATAATAAGCGTTAAGAATAGCCATTTCTTTTTCATTCGGTTTCCGGCAGATGATACGCCTGAAAGCCGTAAATATTTTATCATTTGATGAGGTATTTTCCTGGAGCATCCTGGCAGCCAACACACGCGCCGCTTCCAGTACAGTGGGGTCGTTCATCATTTCGAAAGCCTGCAATGGCGTATTAGTGCGCAGCCGCTGCACCTCGCACTGGTCGCGGTTGCTGGCATCAAAAATGGCCATTTCGACCGGGGGCACGGTGCGTTTAATGAGCGTATACATGCCACGGCGATAAAGATCGGGGCCATGCACCTGTTTGTAGCTCGCTAATAAGCCCCGACCAGACGTGGCATTTTCCCACAAACCCGGTGGTTGATAGGGATTGACACTCGGACCACCAATAGTTTTTGTTAACAAGCCGCTGCTTGATAGTACCATATCCCTTACAAATTCGGCCGGGATACGGTAGCGCGGGCCACGGGACAGCAAAACATTTTCAGGGTCATTTTTCAACTTTTCAGGGGTGATCACTGCCGACTGCCTGTACGTTGCCGACATGACGATCTCCTTTACCAGCCGTTTGATGTTCCAGCCATGAGTTTTAAAATCAACCGCCAGCCAGTCTAACAGTTCGGGGTTGGATGGCAAGTCGCCCTGCATACCGAAATCGCCCAGGCTTTTTACTATACCTCTACCAAAGAACTCCTCCCAAATCTGGTTGACATATACGCGTGCGGTAAGCGGGTTTTGATCATTAAAAAGCCACTGTGCCAGCCCCAGCCTGTTTTGTGGATAGTTATTGGTGAAAGGCAATATAGACTTTGGTGTGCCGGGCAGTACTTCGTCGCCATGCGCATCGTAGGAGCCGCGCCTTAATACGTAAGTTTTACGATATACCTCGCTGTCGCCCATTACGGATACAATGAGCTTGCCGGTATCTTTCTTGTTGATGAATTTCAGTATATTTTTTACGTCCGCATCGCTGATCTGCATCATGGGCCTTTTGGCGTAAGTTTCAGGCCCGCCGACAGTTGATTGCAGGCCGGCCTCCTTTACGCTATTGAAAAATGAAAACACCTGGTAATATTCTTTTTGCGAAAACGGATCGTATTTATGATCGTGACAATGAGCGCACTCCAGCGTCACCCCCAACAGTGCCTTACCGAAAGTATTGGTGCGGTCGGTCACATAGCTGATGCGGTATTCCTCATCTATCACCCCACCCTCTTCGGTTATCTTATGGTTACGGTTAAAACCGGTGGCCAGCAATTGCTCCTCGGTATGGTTGGGCATCAGGTCGCCGGCCAATTGCCAGGTTACAAAATCCTTATAGGGCAGATTCTCATTATAAGCGTGGATCACCCAATCGCGCCAGGGCCATTGTGTGCGGTAATTATCATCCTGGTAACCATGCGAATCCGCGTAGCGTGAAATATCCAGCCAATGCAGGGCCATCTTTTCGCCATATTGTGGGCGTGCCATCAGCTCATCCACCATTTTCTCATAAGCGTTGGGGCTTTTATCCGCCAGGAAACGGTCCATGGTTGCAATATCCGGCGGCAGACCGTTCAGGTCGATACATATCCGTTTCAGCAAGCGCTCTTTATCCGCTTCGGGGTTTGGGGTAAAGCCCTTCTGCTCCTGCTTGTGCAAAACAAAATAATCGATGGGGCTTTTTGGCCATGCCTTATCCTGCACCTCGGGTATAGGTGATGATTTTGGCGGTACAAAGGCCCAGTGCTTTTCGTATTTAGCGCCCTGTTTGATCCATTTCTTTA
>JABDFM010000013.1 GCA_013286565.1 Bacteroidota bacterium | reverse complement strand
ATAAAGATGAATTTCTGCACCTTTTAAATGTAAGGTAGTGAAATCACGGCTACTCTATCTTATCCTGATTTTTTCATGCATCGTAATAGGGCTAACATGGCCTGCCAGGCTTTATGGGCAGCAACATAACTTGAAACTTTACACTGTGAATGATGGGTTACCCAGCAGTGAAGTATATGGGTCATATCAGGATACCTATGGATACTTATGGGTTGGTACTAATGGTGGGCTTAGCCGCTTTGATGGAAGACAATTTGTAAACTACGGTTTTACTGATGGATTGCCATCGCTTAAAGCGGGGATAGTTTTTCAGGATAGCCGGGAACGGCTTTGGGTAGGCACTAATGCAGGTATGGCGCAATTTAAAAACAACAGGTTTATAACATATCCCTCGAGCGACAACCTGACTAATAGTTATGTGTTCAATTTTACAGAAACAAAAGATAGACGGATATGGGCTTGTACATCAAAAGGCGTATATGAATTTGCAGACACCATTTGGAGAAAAGTGGTCCTTTATCCGGGTTTTGAAGACCGCCCTTGCAAAAACATTACAGAGATAAATGGCGAATTATATGTTTGTTATACTACTGATATTGTTTGCAGAAATAAAAATGGGCATTGGCAGCATATTACTTCTCCGCACAATTATGGTCCCATTTTTAATGTCATGTCCGTGCAGAATAAGCAAATATGGGTTAGTACACGCACCAATATTTATGAAATCCACAACTATCAGCTTGTTCCTTTATACAAACAAAGTATGTCTACCAAAAACTATTTTTCTTATTTGGTGGATTCAAAAAAACGCCTCTGGCTCGGAGAGGAAGATTTATTGAAAATTTCGAAACCCGGCGATTGGCAACATTTTTTCAATTCAATAAATCAATCTGGTTATCACCCTTTGATTAATGAAGATTCAAGTCATAATGTATGGACAGGTTCAATGGAGGGTTTGTTAAAAATAAAGGATATCGCTTTCACCATCCTGGATAAAAATAATACTGTTCCGACCGATGGCATATACAATATTATTGCGCTTCCTGATAATAGGATGCTATTGTCATCAACTGGGTTGTTTCTTTACGAGAACAATAGCTGCAAACAAATAATACCACCATTATCCCCCGGCAATGAAAATTATTACAAAGATATTGTTGACGCCTACACTTTCGATAGCAGGAACACGGTTTGGATGATAACCCGTTTTAAGAAATTTCTACACTTTAACGGTAAAAAACTGGATGATTTTTCAGCTGCATTACACCTTAAAACAACAGAACATGTTTACGATTTGGATTATGTAAAATATAGAGATCAATTTTTTATTTGTGCCGATTCTACCTTATTATATGGAAATCCTGAGAAACTTACTGTCTTTATCCCGCGTAACACCGGGGTTCCAATTATTAAGCCTACACGGGTACATGGGACCAAAAATGGCTTGCTATTATTATACCTTGACGGGAGGGGGGTATATTGTATAGATGCTGCAAATAACCTTATTTCACTCATTAAGGAAACCGGAATTGACGGCACTAAAAAAGGGATTGAATTGGGTGTTAGTTTTTATGAAGATACGGGTAATAGCTTCTGGATAACCGTTCCCGGTTTGGGTTTGTACCAATATGGGTTTGCAAAGAATAAATTACCCTATTTAAAAAACCATATCACGGTAAAGGATGGTTTGCAGAGTAACAACATTGCCAGCTTAATAAATGACCAGCAAAACAGGCTTTGGATTGCAAATAATACAGGATTAGATATATTACAAAAAAACAAGACCGGCAGGTGGGAAGTGTTTAACTATGTAAAGGATGAAGATCTCGGCATAAATGTAACGGACTACCTAAAACTTGTATCAAATACCAGTGGGGATGTATGGCTTTCTTCACCCCAAAAATTAATAAAATTCAATACCGCTAATGTCAGGCTTTATAAAGAAACACCTCGTATTATCATTGAAAAAGTATCCCTTGCTTTTAAGGAAACAGACTGGAATAAATTAACGGACTCGTTGTATAGCTATTTCCAATTACCATATAACCCTGTGTTGAATTACAGCCAGAATTCCCTCGGTATATTTTTTAATGCCATTGATCTTTCTACCTCAAATTCCAACCCAGAATATTCCTATAAATTATTACCACTCGATACTTCATGGAGTATTCCATCCAGGACTAAATCGGTTTCGTTTGCACAATTGCCTGCCGGAAAATATCAATTTCTTGTACGAGCAAAAGACATGGCCTCGGGTTGGAGCAAACCGGCCGTGTTCAGGTTTATGATTACCCCCCCTTTCTGGAATAGGTGGTGGTTCCGCATAATTATTCTTGCAATTGCTGCCCTCATTATTGTCAGCATTTTCAGAGCAAGGGTAAAAAAAATAAGAGGAGATGCCTTTATAGAAAATCAACTAAAAGAGCTGGAGATGAAAGCCTTGAAAGCGCAAATGAACCCGCATTTTATTTATAATGCGCTCAATTCTATCCAGGCCCTGGTGGCAAGCGATAAAAAGGAAGAAGGTATACATTATATAGGTTCATTTTCGAGATTACTGAGACAGGTGCTTGACAATTCGGAAAATAACGTAATAAGTTTAGATAAAGAGCTCGAGACAATAGGCCTGTATATTCAGCTCGAATCGCTCAGGATGGATATGCAACTGCACTACAAAAAAATCATCCCCGAAAATATAGTAACTGAATTTGAAAAAATCCCCCCGCTCATTTTGCAGCCATTTGTTGAAAATGCTTTATGGCACGGATTAAGCCGTAAAGAAGGAGATAAGGAAATAAAAATTACAGTTAGTTTAAATGCTGCCTGGTTAGTTTGCGATATCACGGACAACGGTATCGGCAGAGAAAAAGCAGAGGAATGGAAAAACAATTCAGTAGCAATCCATCAGTCAAGAGGAATTGACATCACCCGAAAAAGATTAATTGATTTTAACGAAGATGAATTAGTTGCCCCAATAGAATTTTTCGATTTGTATGATGATAAAAACACCCCATCCGGAACTCGCGTTACTGTGCGCATAAAACGAAAATTCAATTCTATTTCCTTTTGATTTACTAAATCAAACGACTGTTTCAAACGCTTTATTCCGCACTTCACTAAATAGCACTTCGAAGCTGCATTCTCCAACAGTATTTTTAATTATGGATTTCTTTTTAGCCATTCTGATGTTGTTAGTTGTAATACTAGTCGGCATTTTTTGGGAAGAAATCAGGTACTGGATATTTCATAAAAAACATAAAGATGAATAGCGAAAACATGCTATTCTAAATAAGCCTTATCACAATTTTAATATTCGCAACACACTAATTTATTAAACCATATCAAATCAAAAGGAGTTATCATTATGAAAAGAAAAATTGTATGTTCTATTGGAGCAATTTTATTTATTGTAATAATTTGGGAGTCATGCAAAAAAGGCACACCGGAATGCGGTGGTGAGCTTACAGTTACAACCAGCAAAGTTATTGCAACCGGTCTTAACGATCCGCGTGGGTTAAAATTTGGGCCGGATGAGAATCTGTATGTTGCCGAAGGGGGCATAGGAGGAACCAATCCCACCATTGGCTGCGCCCCGGTTCCCGGCGCCGGCCCCTATACGGGGAGCGATACAGGCAGCCGCATATCCATGATCAATCAGCAAGGTGTGCGTACTACTGTTGCTGATCATCTGCCATCCTCCACAGCATCAGCTGCCGTTGGAAATTCAATTAGCGGCGTAGCGGATGTTCAATTTATTGGCAACACGCTGTACGGGGTTCTTGCAGGTGCCGGTTGTTCGCATGGCGTACCGGGCATTCCAAATCAAGTGTTTAAGGTAAATCACGATAAAACCTGGACCATGGTTGCCAACACCAGTGAATTCCTGATGAATAATCCGATAACAAATCCTGATCCTAGTGACTTTGAGCCCGATGGGACAGCGTATAGTATGACTAGTGCCCATGGTGACTTATATATTACACAACCAAATCAGCAGGAGATCGATCGCATCTCGCCAACAACAGGCCAGATCCAGCGTGTAGTGGATATTTCAAAGCTTCACCCCGGAAACGGCGGTACCTGGATCGGTCCTACATCCATGGTTTATCACGACGGAAATTTTTACTTCGGAACGCTTACAACCTTCCCTTTAGTACAGGGCGCTGCCAAAGTTTATAAACTTTCGCCCGATGGGACTTATAGTGTTTTTGCATCAGGCTTTACCATGATAACCGGTATCGCATTTGATGACCATAACAGGTTATATGTTTTGGAAAATACAGTAGGCGCTCCCGGCCCGACCCCTGGTTTGGGTGATGTTGTAAGAGTTGACCCGTCTGGCAACAGGCAAGTAATAACTTCAGGTCTTCACTTACCTACCGCCATGACGTTTGGCCCTGACGGAAAATTGTATATTTCCGATTGGGGTATTGGCCCTCCGGGATTAGGGCAGATAGTTCAAATTAGTTTTCAATGCGAGATAGTTCACGGGGATGCGAAGCAAGATTGATGATCATATTGAATAATGGGAAAAACAAACACCCTGGTAAATGGCTTTACCAGGGTGTTTTTATAATTATTAACTTCAAATAGAAATCTACAGTCGCCCGAAAAATTCAAATTTTATATTAATATCGCCTTACCTTAAAGTCGGATATACCGCCGCTCATGTGGATGTATATTTTATTTTTTGCGGCATCAAAGTTTGTAGTTTCATAATGCCCATCATCCTTTTTGGTAAAACCATCAAAAGTGTTTGATGATAACCCCGAATCTGTTTCTATGTGGCATGCCGCATTTTGAGGGATTTCAATGGTTACTTCTGATACCCCTGTTGATACATTGATATTAGTAGCAGCTAAGGGCTGGCCCACCCTTACGGTGAAAGATGCTGCACCACCGCTTAATTTCAATGACCTCAGTTTAAATTTGGTCAGATCAAAATCAAGTTTAGTAGCGCCGGTTTCTACGTTAATTTCCCATTCAGGATTAACGTTCAGTTTCATATCAGCTGTGTTTGACTTATCATCGCCCCAGTTAAAATGGCCCTTATGATCTTTCATACTGAAATCCACCACATAAACTGAATCTTCCTGGTGATGGTCTAACTGGTATTTACCAAAAAACTCTTTGGTATTAGCTGTAAACAACTGGTTGGTAGTATCACTTAGATTGTAAGTTGCGCCGCCGCCGCTAATATTCAACCGTGCTACATGTGCAGTAGCTGCCGAAAACGGTTCAGTAAATACACTGTTACCCTGAACTTTTACCAGGCCGCTTTTACTGCTGCCATCATCGTCGCTATTATCATCGTTGTCATTATTGCTATTATTGTCGCTGTTGTCGTCGCTATCATTGCTGTTGTTGTAGTAGTAATGTGGCCACCACCATCTTCCCCTGTCATTAAAATTACCAAACACCAGCAAAGCAAATCCAGCCACAACAACCGATATTTTTAATATGGTAGCCCAGGGCGATTTGTTATTAGCAAACACCAGGTTAACACCACCGATCACTAAAAATATGGGCCACAAGTGAAATAAATTACCCCAGTAAAAATGGATCACATGAAAATTATGCAGCAGAAATATGGCGCCGATCATCACCAGGATCAGGCCTGGTACTAATTTATCGTTTCTCATCGTCTTAAATTTTTAATACTATTAACTAAACTGTTGGTGCACTGTCTGCCTCGGGATTCTCAGCCGAAGGGGTAGCTTCGGTAGCATTGCCTGCTGTTGTATTGGTATCGGTAGCCTCAGCTTGCTGCCAGTCTTTCTTTTCCCATGGTTTTTTTTGCTGACCGCTAAAGATCAGTACGGCTCCCACGCCTACCAGCACAAGCGGCCACATCCTGCTAAAATCCCACCAATCAGGAATGATATCGAAATCATCCAGCAAAATCGAACCACCTATCAAGATCAATATAACTCCGAATATGAGCCCGACCGTTGATGTGCTCTTTGGCTGTGCCGGGCTTGGAAAAGGCTGATTTGGGAATGGCTGGTTCGGAAACGGATTACCTCCAAACTGGTTAGCCTGAAAAGGATTGCCCTGAGATGGGTTTTCCATGCCTGGCGTTTGCGGTGGTACTTTATAATCTACCGTGGGGTTATTGTAGTTATTGAAAATGTACCCTTTTTTTGGCAACACTATCCATAAAACAATGTAAGGTATAAACCCTATGCCCATTATGATAAACGTAAATGCAAACAGCAAACGGACTATGGTGACATCTATTTCAAAATACTCGGCTAAGCCCGAACAAACACCGCCTATCACTTTGTGGTATTCGTCTCTGTATAGTTTTTTTTGCATGGTATGTATATATTTAAAATTCTAAACTTTAATTTCTAAGCTCTAAATCCGGGTAAACCTACTCACCATCTCACACTTGCCCGCCAACCGGCCTTATTATAATTTCGTCCACATTTGCACCGGTGCTCATCTTATAAATATTTACGATGGCCGAAGCGATATCTTCCGGTGATACAAATTTGTCTTTATCCACCACCACGTCTTTCCATGAATTTGTTAATGTCGATCCGGGAATTATGGCGGTTACTTTTACATTGTAGGGCTGCATCTCCAGCCTCATTACTTTATTGAGACCAAGCAGCGCAAATTTTGTTACACTATATGAACCGGCCTCAGCAATAGGGTTTAATGCAGCTACCGAGCATATACTAAAGATATGGCCCTCACGTGCCTCCATCATGGCTTTACCAAAATAGCGGTACAGGTGATAGGTAGGCATTAGGTTGGTATGCAATTGCTTGTCAAAAGCAGCTTCGCCCTCGTCCAATATGCTGGTGTGGTCATACATGCCCAGGTTATTTACAATAATGTTGATAAAACCCAATTGCTCCTGTGCAACACCTGCAAATTGCAGCAATTGTTCTTTGATACTACCATCAGCCAATTGCGCTACTACCTTTATGTCAGGGTTGATTTTTAGCAGTTCCTGCTTAAAGTCTGCCAGTTCCTTCTCATTCCTCGAGCAAACTGCCAGGTTTATTCCTTCTTTGGCAAAAGCGATGGCGATGGATCGGCCCATGCCTTTGGTTGCACCGGTAATGAGAGCGTTCTTCATTTAATGTTTCAATTAGCTTGTTGTAAAACCCTATTGTTTTAATACTACAAATCTAACTTTGATTTTAACAGAATTAACAAGCTTTTGGGGAAGCACCACAAAATTTTCGGTAAACCGTAGGAAAAAGACGGTAAACGGTATCTCCATCGTGTATCTGCAAACAAAATTTTTAGGAAAGATGCGCCCCAGTGTTGTAGAATACAATCCCCATTTTGGCGACAGTTTTAGTAGTAATTACCTAAAATATAGCTATTCTGCCCCAAGAAAAGCCTTTCTCAAAAAAAGGGAACGCTTGTTGCATAGGTTTAAGAGTACTAACAAAAAATAACATGAGCACATACACACTAGTTGGAATAATCATCACCTTAACGCCACTTGCGCTAATCATCACAACACTGATTATCAGGGGCAAGAAATTGTTTGATTAATACGCTGCCTGTCATCACAGGTAATGTGCGTCTGGTTTCAGTCTTGAGCTGAAACTCAATCCCGTGGCCGGCACCACTATCCCTTAAACCATACTTCATATACCGTGTAAGCAATTCGTTGCCGGTATTTATCCTAATATGATATTATTACTGTCGCACACAGTAATTTTAATATTCATCGTACCCAAACATTCTTTCCGTATTAAAAGTAATTAAGTGTGATTGCGAAAATGACACTTGTTTGTCTCTAAGCGCTCCAACAAAGACGGAAAAAATGTATTTTTAGCCGGATTATACATTTATTGAATGTTTCATAGTTTAGGCAGATACATACTCTTATTACGATTAAGTTTCCAAAGGCCCGAAAAATTCAAAGTTTACTGGGCCGAGGTTATGCACGAAATGGTATCCGTTGGGGTAGGCTCATTGGGCATTATCTCCATCATATCCCTGTTTATTGGCGCGGCAACCACCATACAGGTAGCTTTTCAATTATCCAGCCCGCTTGTTCCGCGCAGTATTGCAGGCAGTATTGCCCGTGATTCAAACATATTAGAATTTAGTCCTACTATATCCTCACTTGTATTGGCAGGCCGGGTTGGTTCCAGCATTGCGTCACAAATTGGTACCATGCGTGTTACCGAACAAATTGACGCATTGGAGATCATGGGCGTTAATGCTCCCGGATATTTGATAGCCCCCAAAATTATAGCAGGCGTAACCATGGTGCCCCTGCTGGTAATTGTTGCCATCACGTTAGGTTTAACAGGCGGATACATTGCCTGTATCTTATCCGGGGACGTAACCCCTGCTGATTACCTGGCCGGCGTACATGATGGGTTTGATGGTTTAACTGTAAGGGTTGCCCTGGTTAAAGCTGTTGTATTTGGCTTTATCATCGCTTCTATTTGTGCTTACCAAGGGTTTTATACTTCGGGCGGGGCGCTTGAGGTGGGGCAGTCAGCTACAAGGGGTGTGGTATTCAGTTGTGTTATGATCCTATTTGCCGATTTAGTAATCACCCGTTTAATGCTATGATCGAGATCAGCGATATCCATAAAACCTTTGGTGATAACGAGGTATTGAAAGGCATAAGCGCCGATTTTAAACCCGGGAAAAACAATTTGATTATTGGCGGCTCAGGTTCGGGCAAAACCACGCTATTGAAATGCATTGTTGGCCTGCATGAGCCTTCTGAAGGTAAAGTATTTTACGATAGTGAATGCTTTACCACGATGGATTTTAGGGAACGTGTGCCTATCCGTAAACAAATAGGTATGCTTTTCCAGAACTCCGCTTTGTTTGATTCCATGACGGTTGAGGAAAATATCATGTTCCCGCTTAACTTGTTTACCAATATGCCTAACAGCGAAAAGCTGGACAGGGCCAATTTTTGTCTTGAAAAGGTAAACCTGGTAGGAAAAAATAAATTATATCCTTCTGAACTTTCAGGCGGGATGAAAAAGCGCGTAGGCATCGCACGGGCAATTTCCATGCAGCCGAAATATCTTTTTGTTGACGAACCCAATTCCGGGCTCGACCCATTGACCTCCATCCTGATCGATAACCTGATCAACGAGATAACCGAAGAATTTAATACCACTACCGTTATCGTAACGCACGATATGAACTCGGTAATGGGTATAGGCGATCATGTTTTATTTTTAAACAACGGCGAAAAATGGTGGGAAGGCACAAAAGAACAGATCGCCCACACCGATAATAAGGAACTGAACGAATTTGTATTCGCCAGTAAGTTTATGCGGGCGGCGAGAGCGAAACTTTAGTTTGCAGTTATTAGTTTGCAGTGGGCAGTTTAGTCTATCCATCATGCCTCTGCGATGTGTTATTTAAAGCAATGATTATATTTGCAAAAAACTATCACATATATTACTGCAAACTGCCCACTCACAACTGCAAACTGAACAAATGATCCAACTACTTACACCCACGCACTGGAAAGATTACGAGCTGATCGATTGCGGCGATTTTGAAAAATTGGAGCGTTTTGGGAATGTTATCTTGATAAGACCCGAACCGCAGGCTGTATGGAGCAAAGCTTTACCCCAGGCAGAGTGGCAGCGATTACATCATATTAAATTTAAGGGCCGCTCGGCAACATCAGGCGAATGGGTGAAAAAGACACCATCCACGCCAGACCGCTGGCATGTAGAATATAAAAACCCAGAGGTGGCTATTAAATTCAGGCTGGCGTTAACTTCTTTTAAGCATTTGGGTATTTTTCCTGAGCAGGCGGTAAACTGGGATTGTATCTCCCAAACCCTCAAAAAGTTCAAAACGCCACAGCCCAAAGTATTAAACCTGTTTGCCTATACCGGCGGCGCTTCGTTGATCGCGCAGGCGGCAGGGGCCGATACCACGCATGTGGATTCCATCAAACAGGTGGTTAACTGGGCCAATGAGAACCAGGAATTATCTGGTTTAAAAGATATCCGCTGGGTGGTGGAGGACGCGTTGAAATTTGTAAAACGCGAGTTAAAACGCGGCAAAAAATATAACGGCATCATCCTCGATCCGCCAGCTTACGGCCATGGGCCTAATGGCGAAAAATGGAAACTGGAAGACCATATCAATGAAATGATGCAGGATGTGGTGCAATTACTTGATCCGCAGGAGCATTTCCTGATTTTGAATACTTATTCACTTGGGTTCTCATCCATCATAATCGAGAACCTGATCAAAGGCGCCTATCCAAAAGTGCAAAACCTGGAAACAGGCGAGCTTTATTTGCAGGCTACATCAGGGGTGAAATTACCTTTGGGGGTGTTTGGAAAGTTTGCGAGTGTGAAGGTTTAAAATTCTAACGTACCAAAAACGCCATTGCGATAATCTGCTATGGCCTGTTCTGTTTCTTCGGCTGTATTCATCACAAAATTGTCTTTGGCTGCCACCGGTTCATCAATAGGTTCGGCTGAGAGGAATAGTATTTCCGCATCTTCTTCGGCAGTCAGGATGATCTCGTCATTTTCTTTTTCAAAAACAACCAGGTTATATTGTTTTACGGTTTCCTGGTTGATACAAACGCTGCCTTTCGCCACATACAATAACGTCCAGTAACCGGGTTCAGCTACAAACTGTACCTGTTTGCATTTTTTGATACTGCCGATGATCGAAATAACAGGTGTAAAACTTTTCATCGGGCCTATTTTGCCCTCGTACGATCCACTGGCCAGGCGAAGATCGACCCCATCCTGCTGCAGCACCTGCGGCTGTTCATCTTTTGCTGCCGATTGATAGGAAGGTTCATCCCATTTATGGGATTTGGGCACATTTACCCATAGCTGCAACAACTCCTGTGTGCCGCCTTTTTGTAACAGGCTGGCGGTAGGCCCCTCGCTGTGCAAAATGCCTTTACCCGCGAACATCCATTGCACATCACCTGCTTTTATTACCTCATCATGCCCGGCATTATCTTTATGATAGCCTTCTCCCTGCAACTGAAAGGTAACCGGTGCAAAGCCGCGGTGCGGATGAGGATGTATCCTTAATTCCTGTCCTGGCTCCACAAACTGTGGCCCCAAATGGTGCAGTACAATGAAAGGATTGGCAAACCTGAAGTCCCTGTGAGGCAGCGGCTGCCTCACAGTTTCCTCTTTGGTGATCTGTTTTTCCCTGCCTTCCAGGATATGAGTGATTCTCTTCTTCATTACAAATTGTTAAACTTATTAATCCAGCACACCGAATTTCCCTGCCTGGAAATCATGGATAGCTTCCACTATTTCTTCCTGTGTGTTCATTACAAACGGACCGTAACTTGCAATAGGCTCGTTGATCGGTTCGCCACTCAACAATAATAACACGCTATCTTCAGCAGCACTTATGCTTATTTCCTCGCCTTCATTTCTGAACAGGATAAAACTATGCTCGGCAGCTTTCTCGCCGTTCACTTCCACATTACCGTTGATCACCAACATAGCTGTATTGTGAGCAGCAGGCGTGCCGAAGCTTACAGTGCCACCTTTTTTAAGCTTGATATCGAACAGGTTTACCGGCGAATAAGTACTGGCAGGGCCTTTTACTTCATTAAATTCACCTGCTATCACATTCACTACACCTGCATCACCGGGCAATTGCACTTTACCCATCTCACCGCCAGTAATAGCCTGGTAGTGGGGTGTTGTTGATTTGTCCTTTTTAGGGAGGTTTACCCAAAGCTGTACCATTTCAAAAGGGCCGCCTCTTTTTGAGAACTCTTTTTCATGATACTCTTTATGCAATATACCGGCTCCGGCTGTCATCCATTGCACATCGCCGGGATTAATGATACCACTGTTGCCTGTACTGTCGTGATGGGCCACACTGCCTTTGTAGGCGATAGTCACTGTTTCAAAACCTTTATGCGGATGTACATCCACACCTCTCATCCTTTCAGACGGGCCAAAATCAAATTCGGCGTTAAAATCAAGCATCAAAAAAGGACTTATCCTTTGTTGTGAAATACCTGCGCCGGGTATCATATTATAAACACGGAACCCATCGCCAACCATACCGGGGCGGGCCGGACGGGCTATTATCTTTTCAATTAACTTTTTCATTTCTTCTCTCCTTTTTGAGTAGAACAAAGATACCTCAACCATCACACCGCACAAATAATGCAGGTTAAGAGAAAAACTTAATGCAGATTAAGAAAATGTTTTTTTACTGATAGCAATGCGGGAATAGATTAGCCTAATTGGGGAATGCCCTTGAGCTAAACATATTGCGCATGGTCAACTCACCCCGACGTCGCTACGCTTGTCACCCCTCTCTCCGCCAAGGCGGAAAGAGGGGATTATAAAAAAATCAAAAAACCCTCTTTGCGTAGCAGAGAGGGTGGTCGAGCGAAGCTAAGACCGGGTGAGTCAATTATCCGCTTTGATTTTATACAACAAACACTTAACCCTATTTTATGATCATCGTATTCAGCATCTTACTCAAAAATTCGGGCGTAACACCAATATAGGATGCTACCTGCTTTTGAGGCAAACTACGTATAAGCGAAGGGTATAGCTGGCAAAAATTGGCGTACCGCTCCATTGCCGAAAGACTAAGGTGATCTATCTGGCGGTACTGGTAAGTGGCCAGCGCATTTTGTGCCAGTATCCTGAAATAATGTTCAAATTTTGGCATCCGGAGCAAGAGCGCATCGAAATCAGGTTTAAGCATGAAGATAATTTCGCTGTCCTCTATGGCGTCGATATTCAATCTTGCAGGTTTTTGGGTAAGAATACTGTGCATATCCGCTATCCACCAACCGGGCGGGGCAAATTGTAGCACATGCTCAAAGCCGTTCTTATCAACAGCATAACTGCGCAGGCAGCCTTCGGTCACATAGTTGAGTTTTGAGTTGATCTCGCCTTCTTCTAATAGCAACTGTTTTTTCCTGACCTTCTTTTGGTGTAAAAGCGAAACAAAATATGCTTCTTCCTCTTTTTCGAGACTGATATGTTTGGCGATGCCGGATAATAAAAGCGTATGATCCATCGTAAAATAGTGTAGTACGGGTTTGCGTGGCCGATGCCACATCCCACATAAACAAATTTGTAAATATTTAATTGATATTAGGTCAAACGGACCACATTTACTAAATATGTGGTGTGGAATATTACAGCCCGGAATGTTTGCCAATATTGTTATTTTTGACGTCAATACGGCAAAAGGCGAATCGACTTTTAAACATCCGCACGCATATTCAACAGAGTTTAAATATGTTTTGGTAAACGGTAAATTAACTGTTGATAAGTTTAAGCATATTGGTACCCGAAATGGTGCTATTTTGCATGACCCAGAATATCAACAAAATAATTAAAATGAAATTTAAAAAAATCGCCCTTTCTACCTTCCTTGTTCTGTTTTCATTGGCTCTTTTTACTAATTGCAGTCAAAATAGTAATGCCGTAAAAGCTGCAAATAAAACCGCTTCAAAGTCAGATACTACAAAAAAATCTGCTGATACGGTTGCAAAGGCAGTAGTGTATCCACCCATAAACCATGCGCAGTATGATTCATTAATGAAAAAACTGGCCCACGGCGATACAAGCGGCAAATGGCCAGTAAAAAACACCCCATATCCTTTACCGGGGGCTATTTTACCTTATAAAAGGGTGGTAGCATTTTATGGTAACCTTTACGCCAAAAAGATGGGCATTTTGGGCGAACTGCCTCCAAAAGAAATGCTTGCCAAGCTAAAAGTCGAAGTAAAGAACTGGGAAAAGGCTGACCCTACAACGCCTGTTCAACCGGCATTGCATTATATAGCCGTGGTAGCGAGCGGCGATCCGGGTAAAGACAATAAATACCGTCATCGTATGCCACTCAGACAAATTGATACGGTTTTAGCGCTTGCAAAAAAAGCCCATGCCATTATATTTTTAGATGTGTAGGTGGCTTTAAGTAATATACACACCGAACTGCCCTTGCTTGAAAAATACTTAGCCATGCCGCAAGTACACTTTGGTATGGACCCTGAATTTTCCATGAAAGACGGTGTTACCCACCCCGGCAAAAAAATCGGCACTTATGATGCCGATGATATCAACTACGTATCAGATTACCTGGCTAAACTGGTAAGAAAATACAACTTGCCTCCAAAGATTTTAATTGTGCACCGTTTCACAAAAAAGATGGTGACCAACTATAAAAATATAAAGCTGCATAAAGAAATACAATTGGTAATGGATATGGATGGATGGGGCGAACCTGATCTGAAAACAGGCACTTACCGCTATTTTATCCATGACGAACCGGTGCAGTTTACAGGATATAAATTATTCTATAAGAACGATATTAAAAAGGCGCCTCACCACATGCTCACCCCTGCGGAGGTGCTGAAGTACAAGCCTTATCCGATTTATATACAGTACCAGTAGTTCAGTTGGCAGTGGGCGGTGGGCGGTTTGCAGTTTGCAGTAAAAAAATCAAAAACTGCCAACTGTAAACTGATAACTGCAAACTTGACTACGAATTCATTAATCCCATGATTAAGTTCGGTATCATCGGTTGCGGGCGTATTAGTCACCGGTTTATGCAAGGGCTTAAACAGGTGGCTGATGCTTCTCTGGTTTCTGTATGGTCACGTCGAGCTGAATCTGTTAACAAATTTGTTGATCAGTATGGCGGTATAGCCTGTAATAGCCTAGATGAATTGCTGGCAAGTGATATCGATGCGGTTTATATTGCCACCCTCCCCGATAGCCATGCTGAATACAGTATTACCGCACTAAATGCAGGTAAACATGTATTGTGCGAAAAGCCTGCTGCTGTAAATCTGGCACAATTGGAGCCTGTTTTGCAGCTTGCCAAATCAAAAGGGCTGCTTTTTATGGAAGGTATGAAACCGCCTTTCTACCCTTTATATAAACGTTTAAAAGAACATTTGCTGACCGATCCTATCGGTCCGGCTGGGTATGTGCGGGCTGGTTCTGCAGTGATGGATTGCCCGCCGGGGCACCCTAATTACAGTTATGACCTTGTAGGCGGTTCGTTGATGGGGATAGCCCCTTATGAATCCTTCCTGGCGCTCGATTGGCTTGGCCCAATGACTGATCTGCAAGCTATGGGCCGGTTTAGTGGGAAAGAAATAGATATGTTTTCCATCTTCCAGACACAGCATCAGGAAGGATACGCCCAGCTTTATTGCGGTTTCGACCTGTATGGCAAAGGTGATGCATTGATAGCCGGTACATTGGGCCATATCACCATCCATAAAAACTGGTGGAACCCTGCAAAAGCAACTATTGATTATTTTGACGGGCATTCCGTTGAACTTAATGAACCCTTTATCGCAGGCGGCCTTAATTATGAAACCGAACATTTCTGCGAGTTGATCCGCAAAGGGCAAACTGAGAGCCCTATCATCACCCACGAATTATCCCGGCAAATGATGGCAATGCTGGATGAAGCACGGAGGCAGATCGGGTTGAAGTTTAAGGGGGAATAAGCCCCACCCAAACCCTCTCCGCTGGTTAGCGGAAGGGCTTAAAAGTTTTAAAAGTCTCCCCTACTGGGGGAGATTAGAGGGGGCCTACTTCGCCTGCAACACCACCGTTGCTCCCTGCAATCCTTTTGATGATGCTGTAAACGTAATACTACCCGGTTTTTCTTTGGATTGTATAATAGCCAGTGCCAGGCCGTTAAATGCATGGCGATAGTTGGCTTTGAACGGATCATGATCTGTTTCTAAGCCGTTATCAACGCTGGCAATAAAGGCATTGCCGTTAATTTTAAAATTCACAAGGTTATCGGCATCGGGTACTACATTGCCATCCTTATCCAGTATTTTTACGGTGATGAAGGACAAGTCCTTGCCATCGGCTTTGATATTTTTACGATCGGCAATTAGTTCAATTTTGGCTGGCTTACCTGCAGTGTGTATTTCACTGGTAAGCACTACCTTACCATTTTTGCGCGATATGGCTTTTAGTGTTCCAGGTTCATATTTTACGCGCCACATTACATGCAGGTCGTCGCCTTCTTTCTTTTTAACGCCCAATGATTTGCCGTTCAGGAACAGTTCCACTTCATCAGCATGGTTATAATAGGCCCATACATCAATGGTTTTACCAGGCTCCCAGTTCCAGTGTGGGAAGATGTGCAATACGGTTTTGTCGGTCCACTCACCCTGGTACATGTAATATACATCTTTCGGAAAACCGGCCAGGTCAATAATACCAAAATAGGAGCTGCGCGAAGGCCATGAGTAAGGCGTAGGCTCGCCGAGGTAATCAAAGCCCGTCCAGATGAACATTCCCGACAGGAAATCATACTTCTTCATCACTTTCCAGGTTTCCTCGTGCGTTGAACCCCATGGTGGCGAAACATTATCATAAGCCGATACGGTATGATCAGCGTTCATTTTCGCACGAGTTTTGTAGTCTCTCGCCGTTGGCCAGCGCATAATACTATCTGATGGCATGTCATAGTGCCCGCGGGTTTCCAGGCCAGATGTAGTTTCGGTAGCGATAAATTTTTTACCTGGATAACGGTCATGAAATTTGGCATAATCAAACTCGTGATAATTATAACCGATAAGATCAATAGCGCCTGATTTGATGATCTTATTGCTGGTGTCAGGATTGTCGTTCGCTGTGGTTATAGGACGCGTTTTGTCAAGACTATGCACGATGCCTGCCAGTTCAGGAGCCAGGCGCAGTGCGCTGGTATCGCCCTGTTGCGGTATCTCGTTGCCGATGCTCCAGATGATTACGCTCGGATGGTTGCGGTCGCGGAGTACCTGGTCTTCCAGGTCGCGTTTATGCCATTCTTTAAAGTACAGGTGATAATCATATTTGGCCTTTTTCCATTCCCAGCAATCAAAAGCTTCGTCCATCACAATAAAGCCCATTTTATCACAAAGATCCAATAGTTCAGGCGCTGGCGGATTGTGCGAGGTGCGGATACCGTTGCAACCCATCGCCTTTAATATTTGCAGCTGGCGTTCCAACGCACGGGTATTGACAGCCGCACCCAGGCTACCCAGATCGTGGTGATCGCATACGCCTAAGATCTTCATCGGCTTACCATTCAGCGAGAAGCCTTTATCAGCATCGAAATTAAAATAGCGGATGCCGATCGGGGTGGTGTATTCGTCCACTATTTTTCCTGTGCTCAACAACCGGGTGACAACTTTGTATAAATAAGGATGATCAACCGACCATAATCTGGGATTTTTCACATCGAAAGTCTGATTGATCCTGATAATACTATCTTTTAATATTTGTTTTAGTACGAAATTTATTGTCGTGGAACTAACTGTGTTGCCAGCAGCATCATAAATAGTGGTCTTTATTAAAACAGAAGGTGCTGCCTCGTAAAGCTTTATACTTAATTGCAAATTTACTTTTGCTGATCTTTCAGTTACCTCCGGTGTAGTAACATAGGTTCCCCAATGATCTATAGCCAATTTACTCGTCGTCACTAACCACACATTCCTGTAAATACCCGAACCGGAATACCAGCGTGAGTTTGGCTGAACCGAGTTATCCACCTTTACAGCGATGGTGTTCTTGCCGCCAAAATTGAGGTAAGGTGTCAGATCATAACGGAAAGAAATATAGCCGTTCGGCCTGAAACCCAATTCGTGCCCGTTGAGCCAAACCGTACTTTTCTGGTAAACGCCATCAAAATCGATATACACTTTTTTATCTTTCGCCGAAGCAGGTTCAGTAAATGTTTTGCGGTACCAGCCTATGCCCCCCGGCAATGCACCACCCTCGGGTGTGGCAGGGTTATCTTTGCTGAACTTCCCTTCAATGCTCCAATCATGTGGCAGATCAAGCATGCGCCAATCCGCATCTTTTGTTGCGGGGTTTTCAGCTCCGCTTACATCGCCTAAATGGAAATGCCAGCCTTTGTCAAAGTCGGCAACCGACCGCGTTTGAGCCGATACATTAAAATTGATAAATGATACCAGTAGGATAAGCAGGGAAAACACCTTGCTTTTTGGAGCAAATGATTGAGTAATAAGCATAATCAGCACATTGAGGTTTATAAATGTATATCGGACACTAAATTAGGAATGTTTATTAAAAAACATCATATATTTATTAATAACCTGCAAAATGGTTACATTCTGAACTCGGGTGGCTCTTGCCTCTTTTCCGGTGCATTTTTAATTTCTGATAGCTCTTCGGTGTCATCCGGGTCAATTTCATAGCTTATTTCTATCTCGCGGTCAACAAACTGCGCTCTACTGTAAAATAATGGGCGATAGGCTTTGCGGGAGTTGAGAAGCAGCAATAAATTGACAAAAAGTATCGACCCGTAGATGAGCAGGTTATTCGCATTATCAGCATCAAGAAAATAATGGAATAAAAAAATGTTAATCGTAACAGGCAACGCCATCACCAAAAACAAAGGGGTGAAACGGTGGATCAATAAAAAAAAGCCGCAGGCGATCTGGATACCATACAGCATTTGAAAAAAGTACCCGGTTTTGGTAAGAAGATCTACCAGCGGAACGGCTTTTTTGCCATCCAATGGAATTACAGGGACAAAAGTTAAGTGATAAAAAAAGTTGATACCATAAGCAAGGAAAACCAAAGCAAGGGCTGTTCTTAATAAAAATATAATAAACCTCATTTGATCAATTTTATAAGCGGCGCTTTTTAAAAAATAAACTTAGTAATTAAATTGACATATTCAGCCTTCGGCGACAGCAATAAACCAAATCAGCGCTATATTCGTTATTTATTAGATATGAACATACAGAAAATAACATTCGGCAATGGCTGTTTCTGGTGCACAGAGGCCATATTCCAAACCCTTAAAGGTGTAACTTCGGTTACATCCGGCTATATGGGCGGGCATACCAAAAATCCAACTTATATGGAGATATGCAATGGCGATACCGGCCATGCGGAAGTGATCCAACTGGAATATGATGCCGATGAAATATCATTTGACGAGCTGTTGCTTGTATTTTTCAGGACGCATAACCCCACCACGCTTAACCGCCAGGGCAATGATGTAGGCACACAATACCGATCGGCTATATTTTATTATACTGATGAGCAACGGGAACAATCTGAAGCGATGATCAAAAGGCTGACCGCCGAAAAGGTATTTGACAGACCGATTGTAACTGAAGTAACCCCTGCAAGCGATTTTTATAAGGCCGAAGATTATCATCAGAATTACTATTCCGATAATCCATCCAAATCATACTGCGCTTTTGTGATCCAACCCAAGCTGAATAAATTTGCCAAAGAATTTACGGATAAGATAAGGCCGGAATTGCTAAGTTAATTACACTTATTTTCACGAATTAGGGCGAATTACACGAATTAGTAGCCCAATTTTCATTTGTGTAATTCGAAAAAAATTCGTGCAATTAGTGGCTTATTCCAAGCCCCGCATCATTCCCCAACACCCACTTCCCATCCTCAAAATCCGGTATTTTAAACGGGTTGTTTTTTGTCAGGAGCGGCCCGTCAAGGTCGGCCCAATTGCATTGTGGGGCGAGGGCGGCGGCGGCGAGGGTGGCGCAACTGGTTTCGCTCATGCAGCCCATTAGTATTTTTAGACCCAACTGTTTCGCTTTTAATATCATTTGGTGCGCTTCGTACATGCCTGCTGATTTCATGAGTTTTACATTGATGCCGTGATACACTCCTTTCGCTTTCTCTACATCGGGTAAACGCTGCACGGATTCGTCCCCGATAATAGGAATTGGGCTCCGTTCGGTGAGCCACGCGTTGCTGTCGGGGTCGGTTTTTAGCATGGGCTGCTCGATCAGTAACACGCCTTGCTCCTGTAGCCAATAAGCCGTCTCGAGGCTTTGCTGGCGGTCTGTCCAGCCCTGGTTGGCATCTACATAAAGCGGCACATTGGTTACCGAGCGGATAGTGCTGATCAATTCTTTATCGCTGCCCCGGCCCAATTTTACTTTGATCACTTTGCAGGCCTCCGCTTCTTTCACTTTTTGGATGAGCACTTCCGGCGTGTCAATACCGATGGTAAAACTGGTAACCGGCATCAGTGCAGGATCGCTGCCCAGCAATTTCCAGCAGGGTTGCTGTTTTAGTTTCCCTTCCAGATCATGCAAAGCGATATCTATGGCCGCTTTGATGGCAGGCTGACCCGGCGCTATGCTGTCGAGATAATGAATGATCTCTACAAAATCAAAAGGATACTTAAACTGACTAACATCAACCTTACTCAAAAAATCCGCCGCGCTTTGCTGGCTCTCGCCCATATAAGGCACCATAGAGGCCTCGCCATAGCCGGTGTAACCTTCGTGTTTCAATTCCAACAACATCAATGGAGTTGACGTTCGCGAAAATTTGGCAATGGTGAAGGGGTGCTTTAGTTCGAGTTCGAAAGGGTGGTAAGTCAGTTGCATGTTAAATTCAAAGCTAAAATTTTCAGCTTAAAATTCATGTGTATCTTTGCTCCCATGCCGGCACAAATTTATAACCCGTTCGAAGCGTTTAATTTCAGTAACCGTAACTGTTTTCTATCCGGTAAGGCCCTAACCTCTGATGAGGAAAAAATACAGGTATTCCCTACCTGGTTGATGAACAGCTATAACCTGGCCGATCAGCCTTTTAAATTACTGGACGAAAGTATCTCTACTTACAAAGACCTTAAAATTCCCTGTGCGGCAGCTGTTAATGAGCAATATTTTGAGCCGCTGGAGGCCGAAATAGCCGCCGCTTTTGATGCCGGTTATGAGGCGGTAAAGCAAGTGGATGAATTAAAATTATTCCAATGGGCGGGTAAATTGCTTTACGGTATTTTGTTTAACGAGATACAGTCGGGTATCAAACAGCAGCATGCCAGCGGGCAGGAGTTTAATATTTCGCAATCGCTTATCCATAAGTTCAGCAACCTGCATTTGATGCTGCAAAGTATTGATCAGCCTATTATATTTGAGGATTTTACGCCATTCAGCCTGTTTTTATTTAAGGTGAACAACGAGGCCGACTTGTTTGGCTACCGCGACGAGATCAATACGCTTACCTTTTCGCTACGGATAAAAGATTTCGGTCTCATTATATGTTTGCAGGATAACGGGGCCAACCGTGTTTATCATAAAGATATCCTCGAAAAGATTGAAGGCCAAACCCTCCACCCTATCCAGTTTGAAGAATTTAACGCCCGGATATTTTATTCGGCCTACCTGTTTAACCGACTGCCGGAGTATAATATTTTACCTGTCGGCGACGAGACCTATATCGAAGCCATGCCCCTGCGCGGGATGAGCAGCAAGCCGCTTTTCGATAACTGGATGAATAAAACTTATGGGCAAGTGCTCGAAAACTTCTGGAAAAAATGGGGCTTCCTGCTCTTAGAGATCATCAAAGACCCGGAGAACCCAATGAGCTATTTACTGGATACTGATGGCAAACCCATCAATGCAACAGCGATTGAACTTTCTCTGTAATCGTGTGCACAAACTCGGGTAAAACCTGGTGGTGCAAAATAATGGTGATCATTAAACCACTGAGCGCCCCAAATAAATGCGCATCGTGGTTCACATTATCGCGGGCATGCTTGGATGCATAATTGCAATAAACCAAATATAAAATCGCAAAAATTATCCCCGGTATCCCGATCGGGATCAGCATAATATATATCGGCTGCAGCGGATCAAATAAGATCGCGCCGAAAATAACCGCGCTTACTGCTCCTGACGCGCCAAGACTATGATACCCATAATCCTCCTTGTGTTTATTAACCGAGGGCAGATCGCTTAATATCAAGCTAACCATGTATAACAGCCCAAACTGCCAATGGCCAAGATTGGTTTCCAGTATGCCCGCAAAGAAATAATAGGACAGCATATTAAAGATCAGGTGCATCCAATCCTTATGTATAAATCCGCTGGTAATTAAGCCGTAAAGTCGTTTTCCTCGCGAAACGCTGTAAGGATGCAGCATAAATTGCACATAAATATTCTCGTTATAAAACGCCACCAGCGATACAATACAAGTTATTATCAGTATGACAAACGCGATGGGCGTTGCAGCAAAAGTTAGATCCATTATTTTAAGTCGAGGTTGGCTTTGGTTAATAATCTGCCAACCGGGTAGCGAAGATAGGTTTTTTCGAAATAAGGCGAATTGCGGTACACAAAGTTTAATTGCGCGGCAGCACTATTGGCGAGTTGCGGGTTTTTGGCTTTTTCATCATCCAGCTTTTTGCGCAGGTCAGGATCTTGTTTCAAAAGGTTGGCGGCTACGTCCTCAAAAACATAGTCTGAAAAATATTCCTTCTAGCCCAAAATGGGATCAAAAAAGTTCCACGCAAAAAAGGAATCGACACCTTGTGGCTCCAGGGTTTCCACAATATAACGGTTCAGGGCCTGGTCGGTGTAAACCACGTAGTCACCGGCGTAGAACTTCACTTTGGCATCAACAGGGTTCAGTTTTACGTTGCTGTGCAGGTAATGGCCCTCGTAAGGGCGCTGCCCGGTTTTGTAATCACCGATATAATACATCTGCAAATCAAGCGTGGTATCGTGTGTCAGTCGGTGCATCACGATATTGTTTAGCTTAAACAATTCGATCACTTTTTGCCAGGCCTGGGGGATCACATAAGCCAACGGTTTATCGGCAGTAACGCTGGCTTTATAATTATCGTAATATTTGATGGTTTTTGTGAAAGGCTTGCTTTCGTCATAATATAAACGGGGCAACCCGCTTACACCGCTCGGCTTATGGCCGGCCTCGTAACCTTTAAAGGTGAGGGTATCGTAATGCTGCTCGTCCAGTTCCCAATTGAGGGCGAAGGTGGTTTGCTGCTTTACCTGCTCATCCGCTTTATGCTTGAGCTCGCCTATCAGTTTGGCATCCCGCTGGCAGATATCAAATAGGTTTTGCATAAAATCATACGTGGCCCATACGCGCTTATCGAAAGGTTTCAGCATGTGTGTTTCGGTGATATAGCTGATAATATTATGCTGGGCGGTGTAACCTGTTGCAAAGCGCGGTGTTTCCAGGAAGCTCACGATACCTGAATCGGGTGTGCCTCTTTTTTCTTCCACATAAGGCGTCATTTCGTAACCGCTTTTAGCCATGCGTTTATATAATTCGGGCGAAAGTGTTTTGGCAGTATATTCAGCCAGGATAGGGTTTTGCTTGTCCTTTTGGGTCTCGATCAGCGTCATCACGTACTGGTAGTCGGCGCCATCGCTGGTGTGGTTATCCAGGAACACTTCGGGCTGCCAGGTGTTCAGTATGGTTTCAAAAGCCCAGGCATTTTTGCTGTCGGCTTTGATAAAATCACGGTTAAGGTCGAGATTTTTATAATTCCCACGGAAACCATAAGCCCGCGGACCGTTCTGATTGATACGCGAAACACCACGGTTCAGGCAGCCATCGATATTATAAACGGCGATAAAACAAAGCACGATATCCTTTGGCAATTTGTTGTTTTTCAGCAGGTCGCGTGTCAGCATCATGCTGGCATCGATGCCTTCCGGTTCACCGGGGTGGATACCGTTGTTGATAAGCAGCACCCTTTTGTTTTGCTTTTTGATCAATGCCGGATCAAACACCTTATCGCGCGATAAAACCACCAGAGTAAGCGGCTTGCCCACATCCGTTGTACCATAGTTGATCAGCTTCATTTGTGCTGGATATTTCTTGGCCAGTTGCTGATAATAAGAAATCACCTCGGCATAAGTAGCCGTGTAGTTTTTATCCTTGCTTAATTCAAAAGGGGCCAGCTGGGCTTTGGCCTGCAAAAAAATAAAGCAAACGAGCAGGGCGGATAAATATCTCTTCATAAAATAAGTTTTGACAAATATAGGTTAGAGCTCCATCAATCGGGTTGTGACACGAGGATATTACAAATATAAGGGATGCAGAGCGGAAATGTACTGACAGTGTTTTGTCAGTAGGGTGATGAGGGAGTGGCAGTTGCAAACTACAGGCATAGTCGTCCGAAGTTATAAACTTCGGACAGCGGGTTTAACCTATTGCTTATCTCGAGTTATAATGCGTTAAACTCACGGGATCGAATTGCTATTTATTGACAGTCACTCAGTTGTTAAATTATAGATATAGGCATGTCTTTCAAAATGTTCATAAATTTCATATTCAAATGATAATTTGGACGAAAGTTCCGGATGTAATTTAATTTGTTGATCTACTTCTTTGATAGCTTCATCTTTACCGTCTGTTATAGCCTTTAATAAAATCATTCCTTCAATAAGACCAATATTATCGGGATGCTTTTTTAGTCTTTTTTCAAATCCTTGCTTCGCTAAAATGTATATCTCCTTTGCTGAATCAAGATGGTTCATCTTTTCAAAAAGTACTCCTTTAGAAACAAGAGTTGTCGGCGCATTTTTAGTTAAGATTAATATCTTATTAAGAATTATCATTTCTTCGCTATTGTTATTTCCCTGATTATAGGCATTGGATAAGTTTTCATAAGCAGTCAAATAGGTCGAATCACAATTTATCGCTTGTTTAAACAAATCGACAGCTTTATTTAACTCGTCTTTTTCATCCATAGAATAATTCATCAAATGTTTGACACCGTCGTTATTCAACTTGATACATTCCTTCGGAGGGATTTTACCCGAATGATTGGCAAACAGGAACACGCACGCGGATAATACTAAAACTCCGGTAACGATAAGGGTAGGTTTGGCTTTCATACTAATGCAATATAACGGACTATATAGCTACTGATATACAATATTATGCTAAATTATTAAGAACAGGAAAATAAACGTGCGGGCCTTTTGTATGTTTCTAAATCCTAATAACTTTAGTGTTGTCCCCGCAGGGTCTCTCTCAAAGAGGACCCTGCGATGCCAATGTTGGGTTATTTCAAAATGACAGGTGGGTTTATTATTTCCCCTCAATGCAACTTTTAAGCACATATCCGGTTTGGTCGTTAAACATCACTTTATAGAAAATCTTCCCTTTTTGCAGGACGCGTACCTGTGCCGCATCTGGAATTTTTGTTAGCACGGCTGAAGTGTAATTTGGCGATTGGTGCAGGTAAACGATACCGGTGATATTGGCGTGCAGCGTGGCGGTGTAAGTGGAATCAGGGGTTGGTTTAGGTGCAGCTATCGGGATAGCTTGTTGTGGGTGTTTTGGAATTGAATCGATTTTAGCCGGATGTTTTTTCACAAGGAGGGTGACAAACTTGTGATGCTTTTTGGGGTGTGATAAAACCACAGGCGTTGCAGGTACTGCTGGCTTTGGGACAACGGCCTTCTTGCCCTCGTGACCGCGGATGGTTCGGATCACATAATCGGCAAACAGGGCCGTAACTGCCAGGAATGTTATGGCTACCGCAATGTTTAGGTATTTTAGTTTGAAAACGGACAGGTACTTCTTTTGGTTTTTCTTGAAAGCTGCGTCATACTTGCTGCGGCGGCGGGCATCCTGCAATACATCATAAGCCTCGGCGATCTCGCGGAAATGGGCATCCATAAAGTCGTCATCCTCACCATCGCCCTGCCGGAATTTACGCGCGAGTTTCTGGTAAGCCGCATCGATCTCGGGCGGGGTTGCATTACTGGCTGTTCCGAGGATGTAGTAGAAATCCTTCATTGCTTGTTAAACAGCTATTGGATTGCTTTGTTGGGGTAAAGTTTAACTAACACCCAGAAAAACAGACAGTCAGGAATTGCTTATCTGCGCCCGGATGTTTTTCGGCAGGCTGTTGAGCACCAGGTCATACGAGTCATCGATCATATCGCATACCTGCTTACGGGTTAGGCCGCCATCTGTGCGGACGGTGTTCCAATGCTTTTTGTTCATGTGGTAGCCGGGCTGTACTTCGGGGTGGTGCTCGCGGAGTTCGACCGCCAGTTCGGGATCGCACTTTACGTTAAAATGAGTGCTGTCGGAAATGCTGGTAAGCAGGAAAAGTTTTTCGCCTACTTTAAACACCAAAGTATCCTCGCCAAAGGGCAAGCCCTCGGTTACCCCAGGCTTTTCGAGGCAATAATCGCGTAGTTCTTCTATATTCAAGCTACTAAAAACGCCTTATTAACTTATTGAACGAGGTGATGTTACCAAAGTTAAATTTAACCCCGATAGTGATCTGCCGGTATTGGTTGGTGGCATTATTCTTAAACTTGTTGGATGGGTCATCATAGCCATCAAGTCCCTCACCAAATACTAAGTTATGTACATACCCGAGATCGATAGCCATGTAGGGTTCCTGGAAGTCGTTATATATTTTAAATTCGTAGCCGAACCTCAAAGGGATCGTTAAATTGATGCTATTATCCGAACCGGGGAAAACATAATCTTTACTACCATAGTTTGGATACTTGCCTCCACCGGGTAAGCCGGGTTCGCCATAATATATATTCGTACGCTGTACCGTATTGTTATTAAACACAAAACCTATCCCGCTACCGAAATACAAGTTTTTTACAATATTTAACAGATCACTTTCTGAGTAATCGATCACCTCGCCCAACTGGAAATCGGCATGCACTAAAAAAGCTTCATACTGATTAGAATACTGGCGCCCGTATCTGTCTGTTTTGGGGGTAAGGCCACCACCGGATAGCGTACCAAACTGCAATTCAGCCGTAACAGGGATATAAGGGCTATAATTGTAAGTGAAATTTACATTTTCAGAAATGTGATTATCCTGCCTTTGCACGTTGGTATAACCGCGTTCGTAACTCAGATCTAAACCAATGGCAAATTCTTTATAATTATAACCTTCCTGGGCTTTTACAATAATTGCCGGGAGTACAAAAACGAAAAATAAAATGAATTTTTTCAATGCCTAATTTTAATCAATATTTTACAATTTTTGTTGTACTATTCCAAGGTTTTGTCAAAAATATAATTTCTGCTAATATAAACCCTTTATATGAATTTAAATTCATCATTAAATTTTACGGTTACAGAGCGTTTTTTGCGCTATGTGACCATTGATACCCAATCCGATCCTCAATCTGATACCTGTCCATCTACTGAAAAACAGAAAAACTTAGGCCGTTTACTTGTAAACGAATTAATTGAGATAGGGTTACATGATGCGCACATTGATGAGCACGGTTATGTGTATGCCACCGTACCCTCCAACACCAATAAAGCAGCCATACCTGTAATTTGTTTTTGCTCACACATGGATACCGCGCCCGATTGCAGCGGAACTAATGTAAAGCCCATTGTCCACAAGAATTACAAGGGGCAAGACCTGGTATTGCCTGATGATCCTTCGCAAATTATCAAACTGATGGGTCATCCTGATCTGAAAAATCAGATAGGCAATGACATAGTTACCGCAAGTGGCAACACCTTACTGGGCGCCGATAATAAAGCCGGGGTGGCCGAAATCATGGATGCCTGTTATCAGTTGATGAATCACCCCGAAATCAGACACGGGAAAATAAGGATATTGTTCACCCCTGATGAGGAAATTGGGCGTGGGGTGGATAAAGTAGATATTGAAAAGTTAGCCGCTTATGCAGGCTATACCATGGATGGCGAAAGTGCGGGTAACATGGAAAATGAAACGTTCTCAGCTGATGGCACAAAGCTCACTATTCATGGTATTAGCGCCCACCCTGGTTTTGCAAAAGGCAAAATGCAAAGCGTCATTAAAATAGCCGCCCAAATTGTGGCTGCTCTACCCTACGACCTATCACCCGAAGGGACTGAAAATATGCAGGGTTTTGTGCACCCGGTTGGTATTGAGGGGCATGTTGAAACTGCCACAATAGATTTTATTATCCGTGATTTTGAGGACGAAAAACTGATCGATCATGCTAATACTATCCGCAGGGTGGCTGATGAGGTTCTCAAAAGATTTCCCGGTTCGTCTTATGAACTACAAACCAAACCGCAATACCGAAATATGAAAAGTGTATTGGATAAACACCCGCAAATTGTTGAGTATGGGATGGAAGCCATGAAACGCGCCGGGCTAAATGCGAAGCTATGCAGCATCAGGGGTGGCACGGATGGATCGCGACTGTCGTTTATGGGGCTACCCTGTCCTAATATTTTTGCAGGCGAGCACGCCTTTCACAGCAAACAGGAATGGGTATCGGTACAGGATATGCAAAAGGCCGTTGAAACGATCTTGCATTTGTGTATGATATGGGAAGAGAATGCCTGATGTAGAGACGCAATACTTTGCGTCTTGAAGAATGTTTTATAGAGACGCAAAGTATTGCGTCTCTACAGATTATTTTTCTGCCAGCAAATCGTTCGTCAACTTATCAAACTCAGTTACAAAATCTGAAAAATATTTCCCGGTACCCGGCCCGCTGAAACCGGTGTGTATCTTGCGTACATCGCCATTTTTATCAATAATTATGGTAGTGGGAAATCCTTTAAAATCAGCCAGCATAGGAAGGCTTTTTTGCGGGTCGCCGCCAGTTGGGGTATAGCCTGTGATCAATAAAGGATATGGGATATTAAACCTGTTCTTCAATTGCTCAAGCGTTGGTTTTGATTTGGCAAAATTGGTGGTACGCTCGTAAGCCAGGCCTACAATTTCTACCCCTTTGGGATGGAATTTTTTATAATAATTGACCAGGTACGATGTTTCGTCCATGCAATTTGGGCACCACGAGCCCATTATCTGGACGATAACTACCTTACCTTTAAACTGTTCATCAGTAAGAGAAACCTTTTTGCCATTTATATCCGGAAAAGTAAAAGCTATTTTTTTGTATCCGGGTTTTAAATAAGTTAATGAATAAGCATCCGGCAATTTGGCATTAGCGTTCTTTACCGCTGTCCATTTATCAAGGCCCGAATAGCCTGAATAAAATTTACCGTCAACCATTGTGTTGTCAGATTTTATAGTGGCCGTGAACAAAAACGCATGGCCACCATCAAAGGTGGACAGGTATAATTTATCCTTTACAACCTGCCCTTCCAGGTAGCGGTAATCGCCTGTAGTGGTTAAAAATGTGCCTGTTACCTTTGAGCCGATCTGCTTAAATTCGCCGACGGTAATATCTTTTGACGCGCCTTCGCCAAATACTGCCGACCATCTGCCTGTAATATTCAAAGCAGGTTTTTCAGTTGTATTGGAAAAGCGCCATGCCTGTCCGGGAACAGCGATAAAATCCATCGTCGCGTCTTTATCGCCCAAATGCTTTATCCATTTTCCTTTTAAAACATCTCCGTTAAATTTTAATTTAAATTCTGAATTGAAAAGAGGCATGTGAATAAAAACGGAGTCGTCCTTTTGGCTGATGTCGGTTACTTTGAACCGTTCAAAGCCATTGATGATGGCCAATTGCTGCTTGCCATCAACCTCTTTCACTTCAAAATTAAAAGGAAGCTCATTACCCGAGGATGTTTTTAAACCGCCCCACCAGATACCGGTCTTTAATTTGCTTTGGGCTGTACAGAGTGCAGAAAAGAAAAAAAGAAATATCAGAACAACAAAATATTGCTTATACATAGGAACAAGGTTAGAATTATTTATTTAAGGATTTTTCGATATCACCCAGCTTATCTAAAAACTTTTCATTGAATTGTTGCTGCAAGTTTAACTGGGCTAAAAATCGTTCGTTAAATTGCTGCTGCTGCTGAAACTGCTGAATTGAAACTTCCATAAATTGCTTGAGCGTAGCATTAGTTTCGTTGATCAGGCTTGTATGCAGATTCAATATCTCAGTGTGCTGATTTAAAATACCAGTATGTTGATTCAGTATTTCTGAATGCTCATCCAATTTTTCAGATTGCTGATCCTGCTTTCTAAGCATTTCTGAAACAACCACTAATAGATCTTTATCTGTCATACACAAATCTATTAAATTAACCTCTATTATTTCAGCACTTCGCGGGAAATGACAATCTTTTGAATTTCAGAGGTACCTTCATATATCTGGGTAATCTTGGCATCGCGCATTAAACGTTCCACATGGTACTCTTTTACAAATCCATACCCGCCGTGTATTTGCACCGCCTCAACTGTTGTCCGCATAGCTACATCTGACGCGTATAATTTGGCCATTGAACTGGCCTGGGCATACGGCAGGCCGTTATCTTTCAGCCAGGCCGCTTTCAAACACATTAACCGGGCGGCTTCAATTTCGGTTGCCATATCGGCCAGTTTAAACTGGATGGCCTGCAGATCAGATATTGTTTTTCCGAACGCTTTACGCTCTTTAGAATATTGCAGGGCCAGCTCATACGCACCTGATGCAATGCCCAGGGCTTGTGAGGCTATCCCTATGCGCCCGCCTTCGAGCGTTTGCATGGCGAACTTAAAACCAAAACCGTCTTCGCCGATACGGTTTTCCTTAGGCACTTTAACATCGGTGAACATGAGCGAGTGCGTGTCTGATCCGCGTATGCCCAGTTTATTTTCTTTGGGGCCGATTGTAAATCCTTCCATCCCCTTTTCCATGATCAGCACATTGATGCCGTGATGTTTTTTTGCCTTGTCGGTTTGTGCAATTACCAGGTAGGTGGATGCTGTGCTGCCGTTGGTGATCCAGTTTTTGGTGCCGTTAACCAGGTAATGATCGCCCATGTCAATAGCTGTAGTTTTCTGCGAGGTAGCATCAGAACCAGCCTCGGGCTCAGACAAACAAAAAGCGCCTATTTTTTCGCCACTGGCTAATGGAACCAGGTATTTTTCCTTCTGTGCTTCATTCCCAAACTTTTCTATCCCAAAGCACACCAATGAATTATTTACCGAAACCACCACAGAAGCGGATGCATCTACTTTGGAAAGCTCTTCCATCGCCAGCACATAGGATATGGCATCCATGCCGCTACCACCGTATTTAGGCGATACCATCATACCCAAAAAGCCTAACTCGCCTAATTTTTTTATTTGTTCGGTCGGGAACTTCTGATGTTCATCACGCTCTATTACGCCCGGCTTCAGTTCTGCCTGCGCAAAATCACGGGCAGCCTGGCGTATCATTATTTGTTCTTCGGATAATTCAAAATGCATAGGTAGAAATTTGTAGGTCAAAAATAATGTTATGCATGCATAGTAACGAAATATATGCATAAAAAAAGAGAACTCTTTTGAAGTTCTCTTTCCCCTAATTAATTTAAACTATTGATTAAACCCAAAACAAAGAACAAAAAACCTCAGCCTGGGTGTCTGAGAATTCAAAAAAAAGTCTTTCATAGGTAGATGAAATATATTTTTTTCCTAAGATTAGACGCAGAGTCACAAATCAATAAACAAAAGTAAAGCCATAATTATATCGAGCCAATGACTAATACGTCAGAATTTTATAAATTTATCCCCTGACTGATTTTATCAACGTAAAAATTAGTTTAATAATTTATTTAATTAGATTGCGTTCAATACCAATCTATAAATCAACATAAAATATGCTACTTACTGATTTTGAATATCTTAACAACTCAGAAGATGCTTTTAAAAAGAAAGTTTCGCTACAGATAAAAAGATTGAGAAGACAAAACCAGGTTACCCAGGAAAAATTTTATAGCGAAACCAACATTAATATTGCCCGCCTCGAATCGGGTAAAGTTGATATCCGTTTGGATACATTAAGGAAAGTTTGTTATTATTTCGATGTATCATTATCCGGATTTTTTCACGGAATCTATTAGCCTGCTTATTTTTTAATATTATTTTTCTATACAATAGTCTACAATTACATACAACTTGTGTATTTTATTTCAAACACTTATTAAAAATCAAATGCTTAAAAGAACTCACCTCGGGACAGTTATGTTCTTATCGGCCACAGTTACAGGACTCTGGTTATTAAACTCATGTAAAGACAAGGAAAAAAACTATGCAGCTACGGATGCCATATATAAAAATATGGACACGACCGTGAAGCCGGGAGACAATTTCTTCCTATATGCTAACGGTGCATGGCTCAAAAAGAACCCTATACCACCTGCCTATGCCTCATGGGGGATTGGCAACCTGGTACAAGAAGATTTGCGCGATAAACTGAAAAAGATCAACGAAGGCGCGTTAAAAGAAAATGCAGCCACTGGCACCAGCAGCCAAAAGATAGGCGATTTTTATTACAGCGGAATGGATACGGTGGATATTGAAAAGCAGGGTTTATCGCCACTGAAAGCTGAATTGGATAAAATTGACCAGGTAAA
This sequence comes from Bacteroidota bacterium, assembly GCA_013286565.1. Classification (GTDB taxonomy): domain Bacteria; phylum Bacteroidota; class Bacteroidia; order Sphingobacteriales; family Sphingobacteriaceae; genus Mucilaginibacter. Next base: position 27,541 of record JABDFM010000013.1, on the reverse strand, counting down.
AGACATCAATAGTTTGGTTGATGAGTTTGCACATCTGCACACCATCGGCGTGGAAACACCTATAGGGGCATACGTAGGCCAGGATGCCAAAAACAGCTCGAAAATGTTATTGCAATTGGGGCAGGATGGTATCGGGCTGCCAAACCGCGATTATTATTTTAATACAGACCAGCATAGTGTTGATATCCGGACGGATTATCAGCAAAAGCATTTACCTACCGTATTTAAACTGGCGGGTTTGAATGATGCGACGGCTTCTGCGGCTTCTAATAAGATATACGGTCTTGAAAAATTCCTTGCTGATAGTTCAAGAAAACTGGAAGACCTGCGCGACCCTTATCATAACTATAACAAGATGCCGATAGCTGGCTTGAGCAAACTGGCACCTGATATTAACTGGAAGTCCATGTTTGATAAAATGGATTATAAGAATGTGGATACGGTGATCGTTGGGCAGCCTGAATATTACAGGGCGGTAAATAAGGCGCTTAAAACCTACAGCCTTGACGATTGGAAAGCTTACCTGCGCAAAAACCTGGTATCAGCCTTCGGCTCCAATTTAAGCAAGCCATTTAATGATGAAAACTTTCGTTTTTATGGCACGGTGATACGCGGGCAAAAAACACAGCTTCCACGCTGGAAAAGAGTAATAGACGAAGAGAACGGTTTGATGGGTGAGGTATTGGGACAATTGTTTGTTAAAGATTATTTCCCCGAAAAAACCAAGGAACGTTATGTAAAGCTGGTTGAAGCTATGCGTACAAGCTTTAAAGAGCATATTGAAAAGCTGGATTGGATGAGCGAACCAACCAAGCAAAAGGCTTATGATAAACTGGCCAAAGTAATGCCCAAGGTTGGCTATCCCGATAAATGGAAAGATTTTTCGACCCTGACCATTAACCGGGGGCCATATGCTTTAAATATCATGAGCGCGAATAATTTCTGGCACCGGTTTGAAGCCAACAAACTCGGTAAACCGGTTGACCGTACCGAATGGGACATTACGCCGCAGACCTATAATGCTTATTACAACCCTTCAAATAACGAGATCGTGCTGCCTGCAGCTCAATTTATGGTTCCGGGTTTTAAAGACGACGATATTGATGATGCAGTAGTGTATGGCTATTCCGCCGCTTCAACCATTGGGCACGAAATGACCCATGGTTTTGATGATGAGGGCAGGCAATTTGATGCGGCAGGAAACCTGAAGGGATGGTGGCTACCGCAGGATTCAGTAGCCTTCACCAAGCGCGCCCAAATGCTGATAGACCAGTTTAACGGTTACAGTATCTACGGCCTGCATGTGAACGGCAAAGCCACACAAGGCGAAAACATCGCCGACCTGGGCGGTATCGTGATCGGTATCGATGCGTTTAAGAAAACAGACCAGTATAAAGAAGGTAAAACCATCAACGGCTTAACCCCTATGCAGCGGTTTTTCTTAGGCTATGCTTTAGGCTGGCTGGGGCAGGAAAGAAAAGAATCACTCTCCAGCCAGATACTAACCAACGAGCACGCACCGGGCTTTATGCGGGTTAATGGCCCTTTCACTGATGTGCCGGAATTTTATGAAGCTTTCCACATTAAGAAAGGCGACAAAATGTGGCTTGATCCTGATAAGAGGGTAAAGATCTGGTAGATGATTAAGCACTAATTTCACGAATTATATCGAATTACACGAATTAAGAATTGCAATAACTCACATGCAAATCAATTCGTGTAATTCGCCTAAATTAGTGACAATCCGTGTCAATTACTTATCACTCAGCATGATCGGATTGTTCTTACCCCCAATAATGATCACTTTGGTATTAGGCGATAAGGCAATCTCCTTCTGCGCTTTAATGCTTTCATATACCAATTGCTTATCTGATAAGCCTGTTGAAAGTATCTTTTGGTAATCAGCTATACCCTGCGCTTCTACACGTTTACGGTCAGCTTCCTGGCGCTCTTTCTGCAATACGAACTGCATTTTCTGTGCATCCTGCTCAGCGTTGATCTTTGATTCGATACTGGCCTTTACCGATGCCGGCAGCGAAATGTTGCGGATCAATATCGACTGCACTTCCAGCCCGTTTTTGGCAAAGCTTTGAGTAATAGTTTGATTGATCTTGTTCTGGAACTCCTGCCTCTTTACAGAGTACAGGTCAACCGCCTGGTAATTCACCGCATTATCGCGAATGGCGGTACGTGTAACCGGGCGAACGATCTTATCTTCATATTTCTCTCCGATATTTTGAAGGATGTAGGGTGCTTTGGCAGGATCTACCTTATAAAGTACCGAAAGGTCAATAGTAACCTCCAACCCGTCTGACGAAAGCACACGGATGGCATCATCACCCTGTACTGCACCTTCGCTGTCTTTACCGCTCATGGTATAATTTTGCGTCTGGATATCAAAGGTGGTCACCTCAACCAGTGGATTGATGATATGCAGGCCGCTTTCAAGTACGTTGTCCTGCACTTTGCCAAACAGCGTTTGCACACCAACTGTTCCGGCTCCAATTTCCTTAAACATGGATAAGGATAATCCTAAAAAAACAATAACGATCCCGACAGTATTTACAATACCACCAAACCGGCTGCCTGGTTCCGGCGAGCGTTTAAGCACTATGCCCACAATGAGCACAATGATACCTAAGATTGCTATAAGCATGATTTTTAATTAAGGTTTTTTCTGCATATCCCGCACTTCTTTCATCAGGCGGATCTTTAAATAGATCAATACGCCCCCTATAATTACTACGCAGGCTAAATAGTCATAGTGCGGGTGTTCAAATCCAAAGGTATAGCCAAATACCACGCAAAAGAAAATGCCGATGGTATATAATACATTAAGTATTAACTTTTTGCCCATGGCTTAATATACGTCTAAAGAAGGGTCAATTTCCTGGGCCCAGGCCAGTATGCCGCCCTGCAGGTTGTATAAATTGGTAAAGCCAAATTGCTGCTCCAATTGCATAATAGCAGCCGCGCTGCGTTTGCCGCTGCGGCATTGTATAATAACAGGTTTATCTTTTGCAATCTGTTCAGCCTCAATCAGTATGCCTCCCAACGGGATCAATACCCCACCCAGGTTCGACATCTCATATTCAAAATCCTCACGGACGTCGATCAACTGAAAATCCTCGCCGTTATCTATTTTTTCTTTTAGTTCCTGTACGCTTATTTCTTTCATTGCAATTATAATTTCAGTCAAAGGTAGCTTTTTCTAAAACAATTAATTAACTATAAACTTTGTAACAATCACAAGGTAAGCGCGTTTTATATATGTTTGCAGAAAATTTACCTTTGACAGATAAAGCCTTAATCCCCTGTAAAGCTTTATTACCATTGAAAAACAATATTTAAATGAAAAAGATCACCCGCTTCTTTTGGTTCTGTTCCGGGGCGCATATAGGTACTTTAAAAAAATACCCTATCGAGCATAATAAGTACGTCGGCATAGGTGCAACCATATTTTTTACCGCATTATTTGCCTCGCTATCAGGTGGCTACGCTATGTATTTTGTATTTAACGGCGATGCTTTTGCGGTAGGGTTTGCCATTTTATTTGGATTGCTGTGGGGGCTGGCCATTTTTAATATGGACCGTTACATCGTATCGAGTATTAATAAAGAGGGTACTACCAATCAGCAGATCATACAGGCTTCGCCCCGTATTTTGCTGGCTATTATGATCGGTATTGTGATCTCGCGCCCGCTTGAATTAAAAATATTTGATAAAGAGATACGCCAGAAACTAAAGACCGCATACCTGAAAGGGCAGCATAGTAAAATTGATACTATCCAAAAAACCTACCGCGAAAAATATGGTATGGAACTGGCCAAGAACACCGATCTGAAAAAAGAAAAGGATTCGCTGGAAAAAGATATTAATCGTTCGCGCTTTCAATTGAACCAGGAAGTTTTTGGCGATAAATCAAACCAAACCTCAGGTATCGTTGGTTATGGCACTTATGCCAAGCAAAAACAAGCCATACTCGAAGAAAAAGAAGCCCGGCTAAAAACGGTAACTGATAACCTCGGTCAAATGGATAATTACCTTAGTCAGCGTAAGGACTACGAAGGCCTGAACGAAACCCGGTTATTTAACAACCACGAATTGGACAGCCTGTCGAACATTGCCGGTTTCTCCGACCGTAACTGGGCGCTGGGACAGTTAACTTACAACGAGAATGGGACGCGCGACCTGGATACTTATCTCGCCATTTCATTTATTGGCTACCTGTTTATTTTGTTTGAGTGCCTGCCTGTATTTGTAAAGCTGATGTCGCCCAAAGGGGCTTATGATGTGGCTGTGGGAAAAATGTCAGAAGCTGATACATATTTCGCAGAAAAGGATAAAGACCGCGAAATGAAGGTAACAGATAATGTATTTGACCACACCCTTGATACCGATATAGACAGGAAGAAAAAGATCATCACCACACAATCAGAATACGACCTGGAACGGCATAGTTATGATTAAGATTGGTTAAGTGGTTGATTGGGTTGGATTAAGTTGGTTAAGTTAAATAGGGCAACCTCCCACACATCCAACTTAAATATTATATTTGTGTTGAAATGCAGTTAACAGCCAACGACATACAGATTGTAAAGGATTATTTTTCCGGTCAGCCGGTAATTAAGGCATACGTATTTGGCTCATATTCCCGTAATGAGGCTGATATTGATAGCGATGTAGATATTTTAGTTGACCTGGATTACTCTAAGCATATCGGGCTCGGCTTTGTAAAAATGCAATCAGACCTTCAGCAAAAACTTAAAAAAAAGATTGACCTTGTATCGTCAAAAGCAGTTTCCAAATACCTGCAACCTTTTGTTGAGAAAGATAAAGTTTTGATCTATGAAAGGTAAGCCAGGAGATCGTCAGAGATTGCTTCATATTTTAGAGGCTATTAATGAAATTCAGGCATACACTACTAATACTGATTTAAAAACCTTTTTGGCAAACTCAATGATGCGTTTTGCCTGTGTAAAGCAAATTGAAATAATTGGTGAAGCCGCCAATTATATAACTACTGAAACAAAAGAAGAGTTTTCTGATTTGGAATGGGGGCAAATAATTGGGATGAGGCATATTCTTGTCCATGAATATTTCGGGATGGATTTTGACTTGATATGGCAAGTGGTTATAAATGACCTGCCTGTATTAAAAGCTAAAATATTAGCAGTTATAAATACACTTCCGTAACAATATTGCTATAGCACTTTTCCTGATTTAATAGTAATTTCAGCGCCGTTAATACAGTGTTATGAAAAAACTATACTCATTGGTGGCTACCCTGCTATTTGCCACAGCGACATTCGCCCAGCAGGATCAAAAAGTAAAAGAGATCTTTTATTCCGTTTCATTTCCTAACGCGGTCCACCACGAGGCCGAAATAGTGATCACCATACCCCAGGCGCCTTCAGGAGCTATACAATTGCGCATGAGCCGTTCTTCTGCAGGGCGTTATGCTACGCACGAGTTCGGCAAAAACATTTATAATGTAAAAGCTTCCAATGTGGATGGCAGCAGTCTTGAACTCAAACAAATTGAAGGCGATGTGTATGAGATCCCCAATCATTCCGAAACAGTAAAAATAAGCTACACCCTGTTTGCCAACTGGACAGACGGTACGTATGCCAGCATTGACCCCAGCCACGCACACCTGAATATGCCCGCAGCCTTTCTGTGGGTGGTAGGGCAGGAAAAACGCCCGTTAAAATTTGAGTTTAATGACCTGGATAAGTATGGCTGGAAAGTAGCCTCCCAATTAAAGAATGAAGGCGCAAATATTTACAGCGCCCCCAACATGCAATATATGATGGATAGCCCTACGGAGTTATCCGCTTACAAAGAAAGCAGCTGGGATGTTGACAACAACGGTAAAAAAGAGAAAATAAACCTCACCATACACTCTGACGACGACCAGGCTACCATAGATAACTTTGCCAAACAGGTACAAAGAATGGTGCTGGAAGAAAAAGCGATTTTTGGTGAACTGCCTGCTTATGATTACGGCGAATACACTTTCCTCGGGGATATTTCGCTAAACGATTCCGGGGATGGTATGGAGCATCGCAACTCGACTTGCATCACTATTCCTATTGCTAAGGTAGCGGGTTTTGAGAACAACCTGCTTGGAGTATTTTCGCACGAATATTTTCACAGCTGGAATGTAAAGCGTATCCGTCCAAAATCATTGGAGCCTTTTAACTTTGAGCACGCCAATATGAGCAGCGAGCTTTGGTTTGCCGAGGGCTTTACCCAATACTATGGCGAAATGGTATTGGTTCGTGCGGGTTTTAATAGTGTCGACGATTACACATCAACCATAGCCGGATTGGTGAATCAAATATTAAATACTCCCGGAGCGGCTAAATTTTCGGCCGCACAAATGAGCCGCTATTCGGTATTTTCGGATGCAGGCGTTTCTATCGATCCCAACAACCAGGCTAACATGTTTACGAGCTATTACACCTACGGTGGTGCGATAGCGCTTGCGCTGGATCTTCGCCTGAGAAGCGAATTTAATTTAACGCTGGACGATTATATGACAACTGTTTGGCTCGACCGCGGCAAGGTGATGAAGCCCTATACCATACCCGACTTGCAAGCCGATCTGGCCAAGGTGACCAAAAATCCAAAGTTTGCGGCCGACTTTTTCAGCAAATACATCACCGGTATCGACAAAAATAATTATGAAACACTGTTGGCAAAAGCCGGATTATTATTGCGCAAAGCACACCCAGGCAAAGCATGGGCCGGATCATTAAGCTATAACAGGAACCGCGGGCAATCGGGCGAAGGACGTACCGTGGGTGCTACGGGCTTACCGGTACAGGTAAGTATAATCGGCACGCCGATCTATAAATCAGGATTGGATGTGGGCGATATCATTTTAAAGGCCGATGGCAAAGAGGTGAAAGAGGCTAAAGATTTTACTGACATCGTAGCTTCAAAAAACATCGGCGATAAAATACTGGTGAATTACAAAAACCGCACTGGCGAACACGAAACTACCATTACACTCGAAGAAAGTCCAAGCCTTGAGGTGGTGACTTATGAAAAAGCGGGCAAGGAGCTGAGCAAAGAGCAATCCGATTTCCGGAATAAATGGCTATCAACAAAAGTTAAACAATAGATGAAAAAAATAATAGCTGCAATCGCGCTGCTTGGCTTATCGGCAGGAAGCTTTGCCCAAAATGTAAACAAACGCATTAAACAGACTGATGTATTGTGTATCATCAAAACCTTATCGGCTGATGATATGGAGGGCCGGGCTACCTTTACACCCGGCATCGAAAAAGCCGCACGGTTTATTGAAGGTGAATATAAAAAGATCGGCTTAAAACCGATGGTAGGCGACAGCGGGTATCGCCAAAATTTCACCATGATAAAAACAGCGCCGGTGAAGGAAGAGGTGAGCATAAATGGCGTCAGTATTTCCCGTGATAATATTGCTGCCGTTGGCGGCGAATCATTTACCTGGAGCACTGCTGCCGATGCAGAGGTCGTAAAAGAAACACCCGACAAGGACCTTACTAAAGATTTTTACGGCTATTTACGTAGTGGCAAAAAATTACTGGTATTAGTCGACCCTAAATTTTCTGATCTGTTCAACAAGATACAGTCGCGTTATAAAGGTGGAAACGTATCATTTAAAGACAATGTAAAACCCGATAAACGTACCGTGGTTTTTGTGTTAGGGGCATATGATGATGTAAAATCATTTACGGTTAATTATGAGGTTAAAAGCCAGGAGCTGCCGCTGTTTAACGTTGCAGGTATAATACCCGGAAAAACCAAACCTGATGAGTATGTAGTATTCGGGGGCCATTATGACCATTTGGGGATCCTTAAACCGATGGATGGTGATAGCATTGCCAACGGCGCGGATGATGACGCATCTGGAACAACAGCAGTGATCACTTTGGCTAAATACTATATGAAATTAAATAACAATGCTCGCACACTCATCTTTGTGGCCTTTACCGCTGAGGAAATCGGCGAGTTTGGTTCGCAGTATTTTGCCAAAAAAGTAGAACCGGATAAAGTGGTGGCGATGTTTAATATCGAGATGATCGGTAAGCCTTCAAAATTCGGGCAGAACTCGGCTTTTATTACTGGCTATGAGCGTTCGGATTTTGGAAAGATACTTCAAAAAAATCTTACCGGAACTGCCTTTAAATTTTATCCTGACCCTTACCCGGAGCAGGACCTCTTTTACCGGAGCGATAATGCCTCGCTGGCAAGGGTGGGCGTACCGGCGCATACCATATCAACCGACCAGATCGATATCGATAAATTATATCACACGGTAAAGGATGAACTAAGCACGCTCGATGTGGGAAATATTACCTCCACCATCCGGGCCATCGCACTAAGCTCGCGCACCATAGTTTCGGGGCAGGATACTCCTACGCGGGTAGCTAAGCTGGAAAGATAGTTTAAAAGTAGCAGTGGCAGTTTTTAGTGGCAGTTATAATCTTATTGCCGCTGCTATTTCATAATTACAACTCCTTCCGCATCACATAGTCGTTCATCCAGTATGGACCGATGGGGATATCCTCCTCATAAGCTATCTGGAAACCCATCTTTTCATAAAAGTTTTTCGCTTTGTTGTAGCGGTTCACATTCAGGTCGAGCGTGTGCTTGCCTGCTTCTATTGTTTTTTGCGCTACTTCATTGATGAGTATTTTACCGTAGCCTTTACCCTGTGTTTCGGGCAGGCAATAGAGTTTGTGCAGTTTGTATATTTCAGGGTCTTCTTCGCGGGGTGAGTAAGCGGCAAAAGCTACTGGTTTATCATCTTCCGTCAGTAATAAATAGGTTTGGGTATTATTTTTTAGTTGTGATGATATCTTTTCAACCGAATATATCTCATCCAGCATAAACCTGATCTGCTCTTTTTCCAGTATCGGCGAGTAAGCGGCCCACCAGGTTTCTTCGGCAATCTGACGGATGGTTTCGAGATCGGGTAGTGTGGCTTGGCGGATGGAATACATCCCCAAATATATCATAACCGCCGTAGAGACGCAATACTTTGCGTCTCCAAATTGCAAGTTATGAGACGCAAAGTATTGCGTCTCTACGGATAAATTCTCCTCTTAAGGGTTGGGGGCTCAATATTTATACCGCTCTCCCCAAAGCTTCTTCAGCTTCTCTTTGGTTTCAATCTCCCTCGCATTATTCCCAGGCTCGTATATTTTTGTGCCGCGGATAGCTTCGGGTAAAAAATCCAGGTCGACGAAATTGCCTTCGTAGGTGTGGGCATATTTATAGTCTTTGCCGTAACCGATGTTCTTCATCAATTTGGTAGGCGCGTTGCGCAGGTGAAGCGGCACGGGCAGGTCTCCGGTTTCTTTTACCAGCGCTATGGCAGCGCCGATAGCTGTTGTGGCTGAATTACTTTTGGGTGAGGTAGCCAGGTAGATAACGGTTTGCGACAGGATCAATTGCGATTCAGGCATACCGATCACGTTTACCGCATCGAAGCACGACTGCGCCAATAATAAGGCATTGGGGTTAGCGTTGCCAATATCCTCCGATGCCAGGATCAGCATACGGCGGGCAATAAATTTGGGGTCCTCTCCACCAACAATCATTCGCGCCAGCCAATAAACCGCGCCGTTAGGATCGCTGCCGCGCATGGATTTGATAAAGGCCGAAATAATATCATAATGCTGTTCGCCTGCCTTATCATACAGCGCCATATTTTGCTGCACATGCTGCAGCACCACATCGTTGGTGACAACTATCTTGCCTTTTGGAAAAGCGTTCACCAGCAGTTCAAAAATATTCAGCAGTTTGCGGGCATCACCGCCGGATAATCGGAGCAATGCCTCATGCTCTTTGATATCGATCTTCTTTTCACAGAGTATGACATCCTCCTTCATGGATTTATCGAGGAGACTCACTAAATCATTTTCCTCCAAAGGCTGCAAAATATAAACTTGGCATCGCGACAGCAAAGCCCCGATGACCTCGAAAGAAGGGTTTTCAGTAGTAGCGCCTATCAACGTAACCGTGCCCCGCTCTACAGCACCCAAAAGCGAGTCCTGTTGCGATTTGGAGAAGCGGTGTATTTCGTCAATAAATAAGATGGGTAAGGTTTCGCCCTGTTCTTTTAATAGCGATGCCTTTTCGATCACTTCCCGCACATCCTTTACACCTGAATTTATGGCACTCAAAGAAAAGAATGGCCGGTAAAGCGTTTGCGAAATAATATAGGCCAGTGTGGTTTTACCCACGCCGGGCGGCCCCCAGAAGATCATGGATGGTAGCGAGCCAGATTCAATAGCTTTACGCAATACAGCACCCGGCCCAACCAGGTGTTTCTGGCCGACATAATCGTCCAAAGTTTTGGGGCGCATGCGCTCGGCTAAAGGCGGCAGGTTGTTCATGTATGTAAAATTGGCAATGTTTCCGTTTAAAACAATTCCCCATCCTTAGGGGGTTCTTTATCTTTTTTAGGTGACGGAACATTAACTAATCTTTTTAAATTTTTATTAAACTGGTTTAAATCGGGAGTTTGCTTTTCGCTATCCACATTCTTTATATCTATGTGTTTATACTTGTCTATATGAGGACTGTCAATTAATGTATCTTGAATTGCTTTACTCTTTAGTAAAGATTTAACTTGTTCTACAGCTGCTTGTTTTAATGTTAACAGCCTATCATATTGGCTTATTTTGTTTCTTATTAATTCAGCATTTAAAGGTTCAAGGTTAGCTATTAATATTAGTTGGTGAGTAGTTCCGTAATCTCTTATGTTATGCCCTTTTTGCACCAAATCTGGATTTTCTGTATTCCACTCCTTAGCGGTTTTATTAAATACAACCTTGTTTAATAATTCTGCTTCTTCAGCATAAATCACACCTTCCATTTTTTTAGGTAAATTTCTTAATGGGATTAAAACGTCTTGAATGGCATCAGTCTGAATTCTGTAATTTGCTTTAGTTAAGAATCTTCTGAAATCCCAAACCTGATCTAATCCCCTTGTTTCTCTTTGTTTAAAGTTTTTAAATTCTGTAATTAACAACAATTTGAATTCCGGGCTTATGTAAGTGCAAAACTCAAAAGCAATATCAACTTGTGCCCAAGTCCCACCCCCTGTCCGTCCAGCTTTTGAATAGACCCCGATAGCGTTTGTTTGCTCAACCCATTTCTTAATCGAAAGAAAATAATTCCCAGAACCAACATTTTCTCTAATTCCCCGGAATTCCGGGGTTTTAAAATTAGGATTAAACATCCCCTCCCAAACACCCCAAAAATCAACGGTTGTTTTATTATTAATCCACCTTTCAATTAATTTGCTGCCATCTTCAATATTGGACACCATATCAGTTAAGCAAATATAATCTTGCTCATTGTGCTTGATAATGGTAATGTCTGTCCCGTTTATATGTATTTTACTCATTTTTTCAATTCTTATAAATTAAATACCCTACAATGTTGGCAAGCAAAAAACTTAAAATGATTTTGCGTTGTGAATTTACGAATATTATACAAAATCCTAAAATATTTAGTATTTTTAAACAACAATTATATGATACAACAGTTTACCCAAAGCAATCAGCATTCCATTTTTGACGAACTTGCTTCAAATGATGCCGATCTTCAAAAAATAATTGATGCCCATGGCTATCCGCCATTTTGGTCGCGGCCAAATAGTTTTGAATCTCTGGTTCATATTATTTTGGAGCAGCAGGTTTCGCTGGCTTCGGCATTATCGGCATTAAATAAACTGAAAGAAAGAGTACAGGAACTAACACCGGCGCGGGTATTATTATTGACTGATGAAGAATTCCGTGCCTGTTATTGCAGCCGGCAGAAAACCGGTTATATTAAATATTTAGCGGAAGCACTTTTAAACGGACAATTTAAACTCGAAGAATTTCATGATATGCCCGATGAGGAGATCCGCGCCAAGCTAACCGCCCTCAAAGGTATCGGCAACTGGACGGCGGATGTATACCTGATGTTCGCCCTGCAACGCGCGGATATTTTCCCTATCGGCGATTTGGCAGCGGTAAATGCTTTGAAGCGGGTGAAGGAGTTGCCTGCTGAAACTACCTTGCAGGAAATGCTGGCAATAACAACCCAATGGCAGCCTTACCGTACTTTGGCGGCGATGCTGCTGTGGCATTATTATTTATCAGCACCCAAAGCAAAATTATAGTCATTACAATGACGCGCGGAGAATAAACATATCGGAAAAACTGGAAATTATTAATTTACACTAAAACCTTACTGGTTTAAGTCGACCTTCGGAAGACTTAAACCAGTGAGGAAGAGATTGAATAACCAATTTTTTAATGTAAATAAAAATCAATCTCACCGTTTGAAGAACTTGGGCTTACCACAAGAATCTGTGGATAACCATTTGGTGTTGTATAAGTCCCTTCGCCAAAAGTCCAGTTTAGGTTAGGTGGGTGGGTTCCATTTGTTAACACGCAATCAATCCCTGTCATTTGTAATTTTGTTTGATTAGGGAATACAAGATAGGTATTGGTATAAGCCTCCTGGTCTTCAACTAAACTAGTAGCCAGCGTTGTTCGTGTAAAGGTAACATCAGCAGCAGGATAGCCAGTAAATGACTCTTTATAAGTAAAGCTAGTAGCTGTGTATGATACCAATGTAATAACACCCGTAAGCGAAGTGCCGGATGTAACAGGAACAAATGTACCATGATGATAAGTAGCTCCTTGCCCATCATTGTTGTCATTAAAATACCAATTTGCAATTGTCCAGCTACCATTTTCCCATTGTAGTACAGGTTGACAGGCGCCGCCATCTAAACCATTCCACCAAAAAATAGTAGAATCTCTGGGCGGGGTAACCGGCACAGTCCATGTGGTAGAAAATGATTTGATAGTATCACCGGCTGGTAGATTGGCTGATGCATAACCACCACCCGGATAGGTTTGATTATGCTTGACTGCCGGAATTGTGGGTGATGCTTGGGGCTCTGGCGTAGATTGTTTTTTACAACTTAAAAAGGCAACGGACAGCATTAATGCTGCGAGGAAAACATTGTTTTTCATGGTGGTTTGTTTTAATTTGTTTATAGATATGAATGAATATTAATAGAAATAAAAGTTATATCCCTGATGGCGTTGTGTTAACCAAAAAATATTCGCGTAAAAATTATATCCATTTTATATTTCCGATCTGCATCGGTAACTGTTCCATCTTTTACCGCTACTGATACAACTGGAATAGGCAAACCATCATCATTACCTTTGACCACACCGTACATTCACCCAGACATACGCCAAAACCATATAATACAATCATACTAATACATAACTATAGCTCATCATAATAAGGCCACACAAACGTTTGTGTATGCGCTTATTACATCTTAAAATTATTTATAAAGTATTTATTATTCGATCAATAAATAGTTATTTATTTAATAATACAAGAGCGACACGGGGTGCTTGAAGACTTTTTAAAGACTTGTTCTAAACTTATTGCTGATGCTAAATAAAGCGGGGGAGCAAGCGATGGACAAACGTTTGCATTAGTGCAAAGAGTGCACAAGTAGCTATTGCGTGCCAGACATACTTGCGTTAGTTGGGTGAAAGGATTGCCTGCCCAAACTACAATAGAAGAAATGTTAGAGATTACCGGTAAATGTGGCCTTATAGGACTTTGGCAGCGATGTTGTTGTGGCATTATTATCTGTCAGCGCCAAGACAACCAGCCACCTCTAAATCTCCCCCGGCAGAGGAGACTTTTAAAAACAATTTTTAAGCCCTCCCTTCCGGGGAGGGTTTGGGTGGGGCTAACCTACGCATTAAACAACCCGTTCCTCTCCTGCTCCTGGTAGTTTTGTACAGTTTCAATGGCATTATCCACTACATCACTCAAAGCAACAATAAACGCTCCCGGTTTGGCCATGCTCATGGCATACTTGATGGCTTCAATTTCCTTCGGAACAACCTCGAATTGTTTATTCGGGTCAACGGAATGAATACCTTCGATCAGCAAGTCCAATATATTTTGCTCTGTACGCCCGCGCAGGTGTTTTTCCTGGCGCAGTATCACATAATCAAACATCTCGGCTGATAGTTTTCCTATCTCGCGGATATCAGAATCGCGCCTGTCGCCGGTGCCGGCTATGATGCCGATCTTGAGCGGCGAATCGATATGGCTCAAAAATGCCTTTATACCGATAAAGCCGTCCGGGTTATGTGCAAAATCGATCATGAACCGGAAATCCTTGAACTCAAATATGTTCATCCTGCCCGGCGTTTGCGCAGCCGACGGGATAAAGGTTTGCAGCGAAGTTTGGATATCCTCTGTTTTAAATCCCCATAAAAAGCTGGCCAGCGTTGCGGCAAGCACATTTTGTATCATAAACGGCACCGTGCCGCCAAAAGTAAGCGGTATCATGATGGTACGTTGTACTCGTATTTTCCAGTCGCCTTTTTGTATGGTGACAAAACCATTCTCGCTGATACAGGCAATACCGCCCTTTTTGCAATGCGATTTGATGACCGGGTTATTTTCATCCATACTAAAATAAGCCACATTACAATCCGCTTTTTTGCCGATGCGGACGCAATAATCATTATCCGCATTCAATACCGCCCAGCCATCTTTTTTTACCGAGTTGGTTACCACGCTTTTTACACGTGCCAGGTCTTCCAAAGTATGGATATCTGCCAGGCCGAGGTGGTCTTCCTGTATATTGGTGATCACACCGATATCGCACTGACTAAAGCCCAAACCTGCCCGTAAAATACCACCGCGTGCCGTTTCCAATACGGCAAAATCAACGGTAGGGTCTTTCAATATAAACTCTGCGCTTACAGGGCCGGTGGTATCACCTTTGAGCATCATATTGTTCTGCACATAGATACCATCTGATGTGGTAAAACCAACCCTGTGCCCGTTATTTTTTACAATATGGGCGATCAACCGGGTAGTGGTAGTTTTACCATTCGTGCCGGTTATGGCGATGATGGGGATACGCGCTGCCGATTTACCCGGAGGGTACAGCATATCGATCACATGCCCGGCAACGTTGCGCGGCAGTCCCTCGCTTGGCGCGATGTGCATCCGGAAACCCGGCGCCGCGTTTACTTCTAATATCACTCCGCCGGTATCGTTAAGCGGCTCACTTAAATTTTGCGCCATAATATCGATGCCACAAATATCAAGACCTATGATCTTTGATATGCGTTCGCAGATGAATACGTTTTGCGGGTGCACATGGTCGGTCACATCAACGGATGTTCCGCCGGTGCTGAGGTTGGCGGTTGATTTTACAAATAGTTTTTCGCCTTTGGCCGGTACAGTTTCTAAGGTGTAGCCTTTCTTATCTAACAGATCCAAAGTATCCCGGTCAACCGAGATCAGCGTCAGCACATTTTCATGCCCATACCCTCTTTTGGGGTTGGTATTTTCCAGGTCGATCAATTCCTGGATAGTGGAATGTCCATCGCCCATCACATGCGCCGGATCGCGCAGGGCCGCTGCCACCATTTTATTGTCGATCACCAAAACACGGAAATCATATCCTGTTATAAAACGTTCCACGATTACCTTGCGGGATATTTTTGCGGCATGTTCGTAAGCGGCTATCGCTGCTTCCTTATCTCTTATATTGATCGATATGCCCCGTCCGTGGTTACCGTCCAAAGGTTTAAATACCAACGGAAAGCCCACTTTACGTATCGCTTCATCCACCCCGGCAACAGACGAAATGGTGATCCCTTTTGCCACGGGGATGGCTTGTTCTTCCAAAAGGCGCTTGGTCTCGTCCTTATTACTGGCGATGTCAACCGCTATGCAGCTTGTTTTCTCCGTCATGGTGGCCCTGAAACGTACCTGGTTTTTGCCATAACCCAATTGCACCAGCGACTCTTTATTCAACCGTATCCAGGGGATGTTCCGGGCAATGGCTTCTTCCACTATCGACCCGGTACTTGGGCCCAATCGGGTATTTTCCCTGATCTCACGCATTTGCTGTATGTCATATTCCAGGTTATAATCCTCCCCTTTTATTAACGCTTCGGTAATACGAACGGCAGCTTCTGCCGCATAAATACCCACCTTTTCTTCCAAATAAGTGAATACTACATTATATATACCAACGGTTTTTGTTTCGCGTGTGCGCCCGAAACCGGTGTCCATACCGGCCAATGTTTGTATCTCCAACGCGATATGCTCTACCACGTGTCCCATCCAGGTACCGGCTACCACCCGCTGAAAAAAACCGCCCGGAACCCCCGGTGAACAACGATGCTGGTAAAGTGTCGGCATCATTTTCTCCAGCCTTTCTATAAAGCCTTCGATCTTATTGGTGGGCTTATGCTCCATCTCCTCCAGGTTCAACCGCATCTGTATCAGTTTTTTACGGTTAGTGCTCCAGATGTTGGGGCCGCGAAGCACTTGTATATTTTCGATCTTCATATCGTGTAGTGTATTAGATTTAAGGGGATGTAATTTATTTTAAAGCTATGAAACTTAACAGCCTAATAAAACTTTTCAATAAAAAACGCAGAATATATTTAGATAATAGACACCTTTGTGTATCCTTTTTGCTTTAATTTGTGCTGTAGGTTTGATGAAATTGTTTGTGACAATATCATCAACTGCTTATAACTGAATGATTAACTAAATACACCAAATATGAATGCTCCCAAAGGAAAACTGGTAATAATTGGCGGCGCTGTAGATATGGGAAGCAGCATCAGTTCGCAGGAACGTGTTTTACAGCCTGATTATCTTAAATTTTTTGACCGGGGGATACTCAAAAGGATCATCAACGAGTCGGCAAAACGCGAAGGCTCGCATGTTGAAGTGGTCACCACCGCGTCGCAAATACCCGAGCTTGTTGGTAACGAATATATCAAAGCGTTCAGCCAGTTAAATGTGCCCCATGTAAATACCATGCACATTAAAAGCCGGGAGGATGCAGTTCACAAAAACTACCTCGACCGCATACACAAAGCTGATATCGTGATCTTTACCGGCGGCGACCAGCTAAGGCTGAGCTCGATATTTGGCGGGACCGAATTCCTGCAGATATTAAAGGCCCGGTATCAAAAAGAAAACTTTTTACTCGCCGGTACATCGGCAGGGGCGGCAGCGGCATCAACCCACATGATCTATAAAGGGCAAAGCAATGATGCTCTGATCAAAGGCGAAGTGCAGATAACCGCGGGGCTTGGGTTTATTGATTCGGTTATTATTGATACCCATTTTGTGCAGCGCGGCAGGATAGGCCGTTTATTATATGCAGTGGCCAGTAACCCGGGTATTTTGGGTATTGGGTTGGGTGAAGACGCTGGTTTGCTGATCACCGAAGGCAGTATGATGGAAGCTATCGGTTCGGGGTTGATCATTTTGGTTGACGGAAAGAACATGGTGGAAACCAATATATATGATGTGGAACTGGGTTCGCCGGTATCTATTGAGAACCTGCGGCTGCATGTAATGTCTATTTATGACCGGTACGACTTGCAGCAGCACCGCTTACTGATAAAAAAGGTAGTTAAAGTAGAAGAAGGCGTTTTTATCAAGGGCCCGGATAATGAATTTATGCAATAGACCGTTACTTATAGTTAAGTAGTCTTGAGTTATGAGTCTTGAGTCAGCAAATTGAATTTGTTTGTGACTTAAAACCACTTACTCAAGCGATATATATGCCCTACAAAAAAACCATTATGAAAATAATCATTCACGGGGGCTTTTTTAGCGAGTCGAAAACCAACCAGGAGGTTAAGCAGGCTAAACAAGAGGCATTAAGAGAGATCGTGCAGCTTGGGCATAAATACCTGGAAAGCCACACCGCTGTTGAAACGGTAGTTTACACGGTATGCCTGCTGGAAGATTGCGATCTGTTTAACGCCGGCACAGGCTCGCAGATACAAAGCGACGGTAAAATAAGAATGAGCGCATCCCTGATGAACGGGAAAACCATGCAATTTTCGGGCGTCATCAATATCGAAAATATCAGAAACCCTATCCGTGTTGCCGAAAAACTTTTGACCATGGAAGATAAAGTTTTAAGCGGCAGAGGTGCACAAGAGTTTGCCCGCGAGAATGGCTTTAAACATTATAATCCTGAAATACCACAGCGCCGCCACGAATATGAAAAGAAATTGAGTGACTCCATCCGCCTGGGTACGGTGGGCTGTGTGGCGCTTGATATTTATGGCGACCTGGCTGCCGCGACCTCAACGGGAGGTAAAGGTTTTGAAATTCCCGGTAGGGTAAGTGATTCGGCTACGGCGGCAGGGAATTACGTTAACGAATGTGCCGGAATATCATGCACCGGTGTAGGCGAAGATATTGTGAGCGGCGCCGTTGCACCCAAAATTGTGACCCGCGTAACCGATGGCATGAACCTGCAACTGGCTACCATGAAAACCTTGAACGAGTTAAAACCGTTTAATGGGTTTGCCGGTGTAATTGGTATATCGGCTAATGGCGACACCTACCATGCCGATACCCACCCTTATATGGTTTGGGCCCTGCATGATGGAGAAATAGAAATATTTAATTAAATTACGTCAAAATGATCAATAATCATTTTGATAGTAATTACATTTGCGTTCTAATTAATTTATTAAACCTAAAGGATAGAATTTAATGCGTTTCCGTTTGCTCCTTTTATTTTGTTTCATCAGTGTTTCGGCTTCGGCCCAATGGTGGCACATTGATCTTAGTAATCTTGGGTTTAAAAAGCACGAGGTATTGACGGTATTAAAACCTGTTAAAGACCACTCGGTTAGCTGCCTGGTTATTAATTCAAAACCCAGCCATTTCGAAGTTGAACCGCTAATCCTCGCAAGGAGCCAATACAGCCTTGAGCAAGCCGAAGCCGAGGTAATGAAAGACGCCAAGCATCATATGCGTTTCAGAGAATACAATATTGCCAGCTATAATTTTAACGGCCTTGCCAACGTTTATGTACAGTTACACCGCTTTTCAGAAGCTAAATGGTATTTTTTGCAAAGCCTTTATTTATCGCGCCAGCAAAACGACTATAATTTGACGGTTAGGGACTTAGTAAGCCTGGCAGGTGTTAAGGTATCACTCGGTGATAAAACATCGGCACGCGCCGACCTGGTGGAAGCCCGGGACATTGCTCATAGCAATGGGATGCTGATATCCGTAATACAATTAGATGATAAAATACAATTGTTTGACCAAAACGGGACCATGATTCAAAATCCTGATGTGCAATATGCAGAAACCACAGAGATCAGCAAGAAGATCCGGGTGTTATATTAAACCATCACCCTCAAAATTTATCAAATAAAACATAATTTGTAATATTTTGTAATATTGTTATTCTAACAGGGAGACAGTATTTGTTACTGTCTCTTTTTATTTACTTTAGCAAACTCATTATAGGCACAAGTATTGATGTTTTATTATAATCCCGATTTAAATACAGTTAAAGATATGTTCAAGAAAGTATATATTTTATTGGTGCTTGGGGCTGCATTGGCCTGCAAAGCCGCACCAGCCCATCACCAACCCATGATCAAAGTAGCAGGTTCAAATGATCTGCAGCCTGACGCACAGCAAAGTATTGTTTGCCAAACCATTGCCAAGTTCATTTCTGACTATAATTATAAGAAAGTAGAATTGAATGATTCCATATCAACGGTGGTTTATAACCGTTACATTAAGGCCCTTGATGAGAACCACAATTATTTTCTGGCATCGGATATAAAGGATTTTAATAAGTACAAAACTGTCCTGAGTAATGACCTAAAAGATGGAAATTTGAACAATGTGTTCTATATGTTCAATGTATATCAAAAAAGATACAATGACCGTATCCGGTATTCCATTGCCCAACTGGATAAAACTTTTGATTTCAACACAAAAGACACATTCACTTTTGACCGCGACAGTTTGCCGTACGCCGCTTCGGAAACTGAGATGGATAATATTTGGACCGAGCGTGTAAAATACGATCTGCTTAACTTAAAACTGGCCGGTACTGATGATGCCAAGAACAAAGAAAAATTAAGGAAAAGGTACCAAGACTTGCTATCGCAATCCAATAAGCTCAACAACCAGGATGTGTTCCAGATATTTATGGACGCGTTCACCAATGCTATTGATCCGCATACCAACTATTTTAACCCTTCCAACGCGGCCAATTTCAATATAGAAATGTCGCGCTCGTTAGAGGGCATAGGCGCTACGCTGAACGTTGAAAATGATTATGTGACCATCAATTCGGTAGTGCCCGGCGGCCCCGCTGATAAAACACGCCAGGTATTTGCCGGCGACCATATTGTGGGTGTAGCACAAGGCGCCACAGGCGAGTTTCAGGATATTGTAGGCTGGCGTATTGAAAATGCAATAGCGCTTATACGTGGGAAAAAAGGCACCGTGGTACGTTTGGAAGTATTGCCAAAAGGCAGCGCTACAGGCACAAAGCCAAAAGTAATTGAGATAACACGCGAAAAGATCATTTTACAGGATCAGTCTGTAAAAGAAGAGATTCATACTTACAACTCCAATGGTAAAGTGATCAGGATCGGGGTAATATCGGTACCGGCATTTTATATCGATTATAACGATTATAAAGCTGGTAACCCGAACTACAAAAGCACCACCCGCGACGTAAAACTGATACTTGATACCCTGAAACGTGAGAATGTGGATGGCATAGTGATGGATCTGCGCGAAAATGGCGGTGGCTCATTGATGGAAGCGATAGATCTGGGTGGCTTATTTATCAAGACCGGCCCTATTGTACAAGTACGCAATACAGAAGATAAGATAGAAGTTGACAGTGATGATGATCCGTCTATCTCTTATACAGGTCCTATGGCTATCCTGGTTGACCGTTTCAGCGCTTCGGCATCTGAGATTTTTGCAGGAGCTATGCAGGATTATGGACGTGCGCTGATCATCGGTACACAAACTTATGGTAAAGGTACCGTACAAAATGCGATAGACCTGGATAGGGTGATCAGCCCTTCGGCGCGCGAGTTAATAGCAAAAGCAACCGGTGGTGATAAAAAGACAGTTAACACAGGCAGCCAGAGCAAGTTTGGCCAGTTAAACCTGACCATCGCTAAGTTTTACCGCATCAGCGGAAACTCTACCCAGCATAAAGGAGTTACCCCGGATATTGAATTTCCGTCGATCATCCCTTTAACTAAATATGGTGAGGATACCGAACCATCGGCACTGCCTTTTGACATCATTGCTAAAAGCGATTACACCAAAGTGGGCGATTTTACCGCGGTAGTACCACAATTAAATAAATTGTATCACCAACGCATGAGCAGTGATTCGAGCTATAAATATTTGCTGGAGGATATTGCCGATTTTAACAAGCATGAGAACGAAAAAAGCGTTACCCTGAATGAAAAGGAGCTTAAACAAGAACGCGATGCTGAGGAAGCAAAAGCTGCTAACCGCGATAACTTGAAAAGGATAGCTTTAGGCTTGAAACCATTGAAAAAAGGTGACGCAAAACCAAGAAAAGAAGACCTTGACTTTTTGAAATTAGAAGCAGGACAGGTGTTAACAGATTACATTAACATGGGCAGCAAGTTTACCAATACTGCGCCTATGGTACAGGGGCAGTAAGTCTGTGAAATATTTAATAAAAAGCGGGATACTGATCTTCATCAGTATCCCGCTTTTTATTTTGTGACGAGTTACATTATTTGCCATTAAAAAACAGAGATGACTTTTAACACGATAACAGCAACCAATACCAGGAGCAGATTTTTACTGGGTACTAATTTACCACTTCAAAACTTTTTTGCATCCTGATATCATTCGAGGCGCTCCCGATCATCAGTTGAAAAGTGCCGGGTTGTGTAACGCGATCCAGTTTATCATTATAAGATGCCAGTTCATCCCGTGTAACCGTAAAGGAAACACGCCGCACCTCGCCAGGCTGTAGCATTATTTTCCTAAAATCCTTCAACTCCTTTACAGGCCGAAGCGGTTGCGATACCACATCCCTGATGTATAACTGCACCGTTTCTTCACCGGCATATTTGCCCGTGTTAGCTATCTCTAATGAAAAAGACAGATCTTCATTATCCTTTATCTGGGGTATAATTTTGTCAAACGCCAAGTCTCTGTACTCAAAAGTTGTGTAGCTTAAGCCATAGCCAAAAGCATATCGTGGTGAATTTAGAAGATCGGTATAGGCTGACTTGTAATTCAGATCGTTATCACTTTGCGCGGGCCTGCCGGTATTTAAATGGTTATAATAAATAGGTATCTGCCCTTCAGAACGCGGGAAGGTAATAGGCAATTTACCGGAGGGATTATAGTTACCATATAATACATCTGCAATAGCATTGCCACCCTGGTTACCCAGCCACCAGGCATATAAAATAGCGGGTACGTTATCCGCTGTCCAGTTAAAAACCATCGGGCGGCCAGCCATTAAAATTACTATAACCGGTTTGCCGGTCGCCTTTATTTCTTTGATCAATTCTTCCTGTATCCCCGGCAGGTGGATATCAGATCTGCTTTTTGCTTCGCCGGTCATATCGGGCGCTTCGCCCATTGCCATTACAACCACATCAGCCTGCTTTGCAGCCCGTAAAGCTTCCTCAAAACCTATTTTCGACATATCGGTAATATTGCATCCCTGCGCGTATATCAATTTTGTTTCCCCTGCCTGTTTCAGCATACCATCCCATAAGGATACGTTTTCCTCGTTCTTGTCCACATCCAACGCCCAAAAGCCTTTCAGCTCCTTCCTGGCTTTAACAAGCGGTCCTATCAGCGCGATGGTTTTTAGATCTTTTGAAAGCGGCAGCAGCTGCTTCTCATTTTTGAGCAGCACGATACTTTTACGCGCCATATCCCTTGCCACCTCCACATTTTCGGGCCGGTTGAGCATCGTTTTTTCTCTTTGGGGATTGATAAAACGATAAGGGTCTTTAAACAAACCCATTTCAAATTTTTTTCTTAATATCCGCCTTACCGCATCATTTATCAGGGGAAGAGGTACTTTTTTATCAGCCACCAACTTTGATAAATTGTTGATATAGCTGCGGCTTTCCATATCCATATCGCTGCCGGCCTTCAGGGCCACTTCGGCGGCCTCGTAATTATCCTTTACATAGCCATGCTGGATCATCTCACCTATCGAGCCCCAGTCGCTTACCACAAACCCTTTAAAGTCCCAGCGGCCTTTCAGGATATAGCGCTGCAGGTAGCTGTTACCGGTGGCGGGGGTTCCGTTAAGGTCGTTAAATGAATTCATAAAAGTGGCCACACCCGCATCAAGCGCGGCTTTGAACGGCGGCAGGTAAGTTTCCCACAAGGTGTGCAGGCTCATATCCACGCTGTTATAATCGCGCCCGCCGATAGCCGCGCCATACGCGGCAAAGTGTTTGGCACAAGCCATCACCGCATCTGTACTGCCCAGCCCATTTCCCTGGAAGCCTTTTACCCTTGCTGTCGCGATCAGCGAACCGAGATAAGGATCTTCGCCGGCGCCTTCCATCACCCGGCCCCAGCGCGGATCGCGTGCGATATCCACCATAGGGGCAAACGTCCAGTTTATACCAGACGCCGATGCCTCGGTGGCGGCAATACGTTCTGATTTTTCGATCATATCCATATTCCAGCTTGCAGCTTCGGCCAGTGGGATAGGAAAGGTTATCCGGTACCCGTGGATCACATCCTGCCCGAATAATAAAGGTATTTTTAAGCGTGATTGCATAGCCGCATCCTGGAAAGTACGCGTATGGTCGGTGCCCATGATATTTAAAACGGCGCCCACCCGGCCCTGTTTGATCTCGTCTATTTTATTGCCTACCGATTTTGTAACGGGCCCGGTAGCCTCCCAATCGCCGTTGTACTGATTAAGCTGACCGATCTTTTCGTCCAGGGTCATCCTGGCCAAAAGGGCATCCACTTTGCGGTCAATACTGTCGCGCTGCGCCAGGGCTTTATTAGTGATGGACGAACTGGCCGCAAGCAACAACGCAAAAATTACCTTCCTATATATTCTTGTCATTTTTAATATTTTATCTATAACTATAAATCCCCTTCTTAATTTCATTGACCGCAAAATTTGGTGCCCTGGTGGTTAAAGCCATGTACAAAATATGGCCGGTTTTGATTGCCGATGCTCATCAGTATAAAAGCTAAACCGTTGCAGGCCAAACAGCAACGCTATCTGGAATTTAAAGGTTATCAATTGGTTAATTTATTGTGCTTATCCGGGTCAAAAATAAGCTTTATCCGGCTAAAAATGCCTGATTTTAAAGGTAGAATATTTTTAGGAAAAAGTACACAAAGCTTACCTAACGGTCTTGCGTATATATGTCACACGCGACACCGTGCGCCAGCTGAAAGATATTTATACAAAAACAGCGTACTGAAAATATCTAAGGTTGACATTTTTTAATTCGATGCAATCAATGTTTTGCTTGTCAAAATCCTCCTGATATTCGCTATTAAAAAATGTTAATATTTTATCCAAGTAACCCAAACACTTTTTTAAATGCTTATCATATGTCAGGTATTCTTTCGCCTCATCCGTTTTTTCAATATCCTCATGACATAAATAACGCGATCTACGAGAATAATTTTCCAATTTCACAAAAGATGTATAAATATCTTCTGGTATTTTACACGTAGATAGTGTCATAAATAGAGCATTTTTTACATCTACGTGAGTTTTGTAATGAAGATTGGCTTTTTTTGCTAAATGAGCATTCATTAGATGAACTGCCGCATAATAAGCAATAGTAACTTGCCAATCCCAGCTCTCTTTTAGATGTTGATTGATACCAGATATCAGGTAAAGATTTTTTTTAGCTTGTTTGACGTGCGCCTGATAGTCTGCCATCTATATTTACTTGACGATAATGGGTTGGTATAGGTAGTTTATCACATGATTCTACAATAGTACTACTTATAAAAAATCCATTACTTGAATATTTTTCATTTGCTTTGGCTTCGGAGAGTATTAATGCATCTTCAGTATTTTCATCATCTGTGCTAATTTCTGCCCATACCAATATTTTGGCATCAGAAAAATCAAAAGCTAATTTCAACGGTTTTGCCTGATAAGAATGTAATTCTTTAAAATAATCATTTACAATTTGTGCAATAAAGAATTTAGTGCTTTCAACCCGCATTCCTGTAACAATTCCGATGACATTTCCGGTCATAGCATTATTGTAAAACTCCTTTGTTTCAATTGGGGCAGTATCAGTCTCTATCATGATTTTATCCAATTTTATACCAGATATAAAACCATTAAACCAATCGTTAATAACCTCGTTTGGGATTTGTGTTGACTGTTGAGATACAGGCATAATTAATAATAAGTATTGAACTATTACGCAAAAGCAATAGAAAAGTTTTTAGTCAGATAATCGATATGAGATTTTACTAAGTTAAGCACTATTTTACACTTTCGCAACCTCTCTTTTAACCATCTGCCAATTCCGCTAAATTGATTTACTTTACTGAATAGAAAGTGCAATTAAAACATGAAGTGTTGTTCTAAATCTACCCAACTGACTTGTGGGATATGTGTCTCTGCGAAAAACCCAACGACCACATCCTCAAACCCTATATACAAATTTACGAAACCTATTTGAAGAATGTACTGACACTGTTTTGTCAGTACGCAACAAAGCCTTTAAACTTTTCATTTAAAGGCTTTGCTATATAAGAACGTTATTATTTTCTGCCGCCGCCGAAAAAGAAGCCTATTTTGAAGGCCGCGTAATTGGCGTTGTTACCCAGGATATTATATTCGGCTGATAACCTGAAATGCCCCGCCTCAAAACCAGCCCGTGGAAAGAACCCGAATTTTGAACCGCCTTTAACCAAACCTGTATTCGTATCGGTTGAGGAATTATAATTCACGGATTGCTGCGAGAAAACCCCGGCTCCTGCACCCAAAAATGGTCTAAAACCTCCATTCATCAAATAATATTCTAATGTAGGGCAATAGGAGGTTAAGATAGATACGTGTACGGTCGCGTTATCCTGATTTGTATTTTCATACCCCAGGCCAGCACCTTCGATACGTAAACCAACGGCAAGTGCGTCTGTAATACGATAATGCGGTTCGATAGTAAAAGTAGCACCTGCTTTGACAGTCGCAGAACTACCGCCAGTGCTCTGGGGAATAGCGTAACCGAAGGTCAGATCTACTTTAAACGCGTGGAAAGTGGTTGACTGGGCGTTGGCCAATACAGCAAACCCCACCAAGGTGAGCAATAAAAATAGTTTTTTCATGATAATTAGGTTTAAATTTATCTGCAATATAAATATTAAAGTAAAGATTATCAATAACATACTTGTATCTGTTAATTGGATTGCACCTCACTGATTTGTTTTATTACTTTTAACTTTATCAAACAAACATCGCCGCCATGAAAAAGCTATTGTCTGGTTTATTTCTTTTGCAATTATTAGCCATTGTTGCCTCCTGCCAGGTAAAATCGATCTCTTACGGAGACAACCCCGCTGCTGGCAAGTATTACAATGTACGGGGCATAAAAATGTATGTGGAAGTTTACGGAAAGGGCAAGCCTTTACTGCTGATCCATGGCAACGGTAGCAGTATCAAGGCTTTTTCTCAAACCATCCCGTATTTTTCAAAAAAGTATAAAGTGATCGCTGTTGATAGCAGGGCGCAGGGCAAAACGATCGACACCAAAGATTCCTTAAGTTTTGAAATGATGGCGGATGATTTTTCGGCGCTGCTTGACCAGATGCATGTTGATTCGGCATACGTGATCGGCTGGAGTGACGGGGGTATCAATGCCTTGGTATTGGCGATGAGGCACCCGCAGAAAGTGATCAAGCTGGCATCGACAGGCGCTAACCTGACCCCGGATTCAACTGCACTTACCCCGGCTACCTGGAAAGATATGGTTGATCAATATCAATCTGATAAAAACAAAGCCAGGAACACCGACAAGGAAAAAAACGACTGGAAAATATTTATGCTCGATTATACGCAGCCAAATATTCCATTCACTGCCCTTAAAGCTATTAAATGCCCATCATTGATCATTTGCGGCGACCATGACTTGATACCGATTGAGCACACCACCAAAATATACCAGGCTATTGACCGCGCTTATTTGTGGGTAGTGCCCAACTCGGGGCATCCCACTTTAACAGAGCATAAGGATGAGTTTAATACGCTGGTGGATGATTTTTTCCAGAAACCATATAAAAGACGCTAACTGACCTCTCAATTATCGGTTTCACAATAAAAACACTGCACATCAGGGTGCAGCCATAAAAATGATGCTGGATTTTGGGTGCTGACCTTCCCTTCCAAAAGCTTTTTCATAACCCGCTGTTTGTGCATACCGTTGACCACCAGGATGATCTGCCTTGAACGCAATATATCCGCCATGCCGAGTGTTAACCCGTGCTTAATTTGAATGCCCGCACTATCTATCATTTTATGCGCCAGGGAAGTTTCACTCAGTGTAGCCAAATGTGCATGAGGCTGTAAAACATCAGCAGGCTCGTTAAAAGCAATGTGCCCGTTTATGCCGATACCTAAAATGCAGATGTCTATCGGGCCATGATC
>JABDFM010000012.1 GCA_013286565.1 Bacteroidota bacterium | reverse complement strand
TGAGCTGAACCAGCTATTAACCGATAACCAGATATTTATACAGCGCACGGCTAACGTGGGTGTGTTGCCGATGGATGTGGCTATTAATTATGGCTGCTCCGGCCCTATGCTGCGCGGTTCCGGCCTTAAATGGGATCTGCGGCGCATTGATGGTTATTCTGTTTATCCCGAACTAGATTTTGAAATACCAATCGGCAAGGGCGAAATGGGAACTGTAGGCGATTGCTGGGACCGGTACAAAGTTCGGGTGGATGAGATAGAACAATCACTTAGAATAGTGGAGCAATGTCTTGATCGCTTGCAAAAAGAATTGAAACGCACCCCGGATTTTGATCCACGGGCTAAGTTACCACGTAAAATAACACCAAAAGCACAAGACTATTATGTAAGGGGCGAAGGCGCGAAGGGTGAATTAGGTTTTTACTTTGTAGCTGATCCTGATGGCCGGTCAGAAATACCTTTCAGGGTAAAATCACGCGGGCCAAGCTTTACCAACTTGTCTGTATTACCAGCCATCGCCAAAGGTGTGATGATAGCCGACCTGATCGCTATTGTTGGATCGATCGATTTTGTGCTGGGGGAAGTGGACCGTTGATTTGAAGATTATTTGATTTGAAGATTTGAAAATATACGCTAAATAGAAAATGCCCTGTGACCAGGGCATTTTCTTTATCTATCTATTATTATTGGGGATTTTCAAATTATCACATCCTCAAATTTTCAAATCAATTATACACCTTTACCATAAACACATAGTTCTTCAGCTTTTTGATCTGCTGCTCACGGCTTAATCCTGCCAATGTATTTTTGGTATTCAGAACAGGTTTATGAGTTAATGAATCAGTTGGGATATTTTGTATCGCATCTAAAAGGTAGCCGGATTTCAAGGCAAAATGTACGCCTTCAAGATGAGTTTCTTTCGCTTTAACAATACCTATTATGTTACCCTTACTATCCAGTAACGGACCGCCACTATTTCCAGGATTAATGGGAACAGATATCTCGTAATCAATAGTATCACCATTGAGGCCATTTGAGGATGTCAACCTGCCATCACCATAAACCGGTGAATCCTGCGGATAACCATAGGTAAACACATTCTCGGCTAAATCACTTTCAGAACGTTTGAAGGTGTATGGAATAGTACCCAAACCTTTGAATGCCGTATCTGTAATTTTTAAAATAGCGATATCGTTTTGCGGCTCAGTATATAACACTTTAACCTTAAATGATCTCCCGGCAACGTCTTGAACATAAACAGAATCCGCCCCGCTAACTACGTGATAATTAGTTACGATCAAGCCATTTGAAGTAAGGGCAAAACCTGTACCACGGTATTTGTCGGTTTGTATCTTATTACTGGGGAGTGATTGCGCACCACCCGTAGTTGTGACGTGGCTCTTATTATACTGTCGCAACTTATCTACCTCGCGCCTTAATTCAGTATAGGATGAATTATTATTCAGGTTACCCGAAATAAACAAAATGGCCAACACAGCAAAAATTGCTATTGATGCCGCAACCGATATTTTGGAATGATGATGGCGCCATAACTGCACAATCCATACGGGGTGTACTGTTACTTCTTCCACCAAAGCATACACATCTATCTCGTGATGAATAGCGTTCAGCCTGTTCTCCAGTTCCACACGTTCGCCATATTGCTTTAGCAAGCCGGTAAACTGCTGGTGTTCAATCACACGGCTGTCGATATCCGCATTTTCTATACGAAGCTGCTCAAAAGCCCTGCGCTCATCGGCACCCATGTCGCCGTTAAGGTAGCGTTCAATTACTTCTAACAGTTGCTCGTCTCTCATGTCTTTACTCCTCTATTTTTGCTGAAAAAATAGTTTTTTCAGTCGTTGCAGGCATTTATATTTTTGTGTTTTGGCATTATCCGCGTTGGTATAGCCAAAATTTTCGCAGATCTCCTGCATCGATCTGTTATTGATATAAAAATCCTCAATTATAGTTTTGCAGGGCTCTCCCAGCAATTGCAGGGCGCTTTGCATTTTGCTAAATTGTATATCCCTTTCAGCATGTTGCTCCACTTCATCCTCAACAGGCGAATATTCCTGGAAATCCCGGATATCGCCGCCATATCGGTTCATCTGGCTCAGCCTTTTGAGCCATAATCTTCTGCAAACTGAGTAAATAAATGTTTTCAGTTTGCTGTTCAGCTCAAAATCACCCTTTTTTATTTTGTTATAAAGAACAATTATCGCTTCCTGGTAAATATCCTTAGCGTCGTCTGCTGTACCATTATTATTAATGATCAGCTGCAACACCATCGGGAAATATGCCACGTACAAGCGTTTAATGGCACTTTCTGAATTATTAAGGATACCAAAAACAATTTCGCTATCCGTTGGCGTTGAACTCTTTAGGTCTTTACTCACTACTTAATACCATTTATGCGAAATTGTAACCCATTTATTTAAAAAATAACTAAACAAAATTAAGGGTATAGAAGTTACCTACTTGCATTCCGTTCGCCAATTTTAAGACAATTATTAACTAATTCATCAAAACCAATCTATTAAAATGAAAAACATCATCAAATTAAGCTTGATCACACTGCTTGCAATATCTTTTGCAGCTTGTAAAGGAGCAAAATCAACCAGCACTTCTGACACAACAAAAGTGGTCGACTCTACAAAAACCACCGTGGTTGACACTGTGCAAAAAGACACTACTAAAAAGGATACAACCAAAAAAATGTAACCCTTAATTCCCGGTAATTCAATAAGGTAACCCATTATCAGGTTGCCTTTTTTTATGTTTTTTAAACCGGGTTACCTTTTAAAATTTGTTGTATCAATGCAAAACATTTAACAACAAACAATATGAAAAATTCATTCAAAATCGGCCTATTGGCCCTGGTAATTACTATTTCAGTTTCATCTTGCGGCGATGGGGATAAAGCTGCATCCGGTTCAAAAATTGATACCGGAAAAACTGCTATTGATACCTCAAAGAAAATTGTGGATACCACTAAGAAAGCAACAGTTGATACTGGTAAAAAAGACACGACTAAAAAATCATGATTCTTTTAAGCTGTGAATTATTTAAAAGTGTTCAGGAAAATGTGTGATTTCTTTAGGTAGAGTTTATTATAATCGACTAATTACATAGACGTTATATAATATTTAAAAAAAGTTGGGTTACCTTTTTTGATTTGCAGTATTAATGCAAAACATAAACAAAATATATAACATGAAAAATTCATTCAAAATTGGTTTCTTAGCTCTTGCTATCGCTGTTTCTGCTGCTGCCTGCAAAGGTAAAGCTACTACTTCATCTGCTGACTCTGCTGCTAAAGCTGATTCTGCTGCTAAAGCTGCTGCTCCTGCTGACACAACTAAGAAAGACACTTCTAAGAAAGCTGTTGCTGCTACTGACACAACTAAAAAAGACACTACTAAAAAGAAATAATCACGTTACGGGACTAATTCACTTTAGTTTTTATACTGATTTTTAGTTTTTTACACTTTTTTAAAGGTAACCTGTATTTTTTTTAAAAAATATGGGTTACCTTTTGTTATTTGTGGTATTAATGGCAAAACTATTAATCACTTTTTAAAAAACTAAAAATGAAAAATTCATTCAAAATCGCATTCTTAGCTTTAGCTATCGCTGTTTCTGCTGCTGCTTGCAAAGGTAAAACTGGTACTTCAGCTGCTGATTCAACTAAAGCTGCTGATTCAGCTAAAGCTGCTGACTCAACTAAAATGGCTGACTCAGCTAAAATGAAAAAAGACACTGGCAAAATGAAAATGGCCACTGACACAACTAAAAAAGATACTACTAAGAAAAAGTAATTTCTCTTTTAAGTGTAACAAAAAAGCCCCCGGTATTTCACCAGGGGCTTTTTTTGTTTATTTACCCCTGAACAGCGATACCAGCCAAATGATGATGATGATCACAACAATTACTGAGATCACACCAACAACGGCACCAGCTTTAAATATCCCTGCAATAACAGAGCATCCGCTTAACGCAACCATTGTCAGCAGGAATAATAACAAGTTTAATTTTTTCATTTCTTAATTGGTTTGATTGCCTGATCTATTGAGATTCAGGTTTGCTATTATTCTATTACAAAAAATTAATAGTAAAGTTTCATAGCACAGGCGATGGTGACGAAAACAATTTAATCAGGATGCTTCTGATAAAGAATTTCTATTTTCGGCCCGATACTTTATGCGCACTCCAATTATGGATACATCTATATTGTCGATCAATAATGCGGTTCTGAAATTAGGCAATACCTCAATTTTTAATGATCTAAATTTCCAGATCGATAAAGGTGAGAACTGGGCGTTGATTGGTGAAAGTGGTTCAGGTAAAAGCGCATTGCTTCAAATTATTGCAGGTAAATTCCATTTATCGGCGGGCAGTATCCGGTATCATTTCCACGAGGAGTTTCTTCAAAAAGGCCACGTTGATGATGCACACCTTACTTTTCATCGTTTGATAGGATTGGTAGAATCAAAACACCATTTCCGCAATCTATCCAATACCAGCGATTTTTATTATCAGCAACGTTATAACTCTTCAGATTCCGAAGATGCTTTAACGGTTGAAGAATACCTGTTATCAATAAAACCGTTCACAACTGACACGCCTTACTGGACTTTGGGGAAAACCCTGCAGAGGCTTAATCTGGACAGTTTACGGAACAAGCAACTGATCAAACTATCCAACGGCGAAACCAAACGCTTGATGATAGCGGCTGCTTTGCTGAAAAACCCGGTACTGCTTTTATTGGACAACCCTTTATCCGGGCTTGATATACAGACGAGGGCGGAATTTACTTCGATCATCAGCGATATTATTGCGTCGGGGATCACCATCATCATGGCTACCTCCCCTTTTGAGATCCCTGCAGCGATCACTCATGTGGCTGTTTTGCAAAAAGGGGCAATAGTTCAGCAAATACCTGCAAATCAATTTGATCCTTCGGCCTTTAGCCTGACCGATAAGGAAAAAGTGGATAGAGATGAATTGACCGCCCTACTTAATATCCACAACACCCCTATTTATGAGTGGATAGTCAAAATGATTAAAGTGAACATCACTTATGGCGATAAAGCGATCTTAAAAAACGTGAACTGGCAACTCAAACAGGGCGAGCGTTGGGCGCTGCTTGGCCCCAATGGTGCAGGAAAATCAACTTTATTGAGTTTGATCAATGGCGATAATCCGCAAGCTTACGCGAACGATATTATTTTATTCGACCGAAAACGTGGTACCGGCGAAAGTATCTGGGATATCAAAAGCAAAACCGGCTTTGTATCGCCCGAATTATATCAGTATTTCCCTACGGATAACAGCTGTCTGCAAGTGATAGAATCCGGTTTTTATGATACGATGGGCTTATTCCGGCCCAGTGATCCTAAAAAGGCAGCTACCGCTTTGCGCTGGATGAAGGCATTAGAGATAGATCGGTACGCCAGGGTACTATTAAAAAACATCCCGGCAAGCGCCCAGCGCCTGTGCCTGCTGGCAAGGGCGCTCATTAAAAACCCAGCATTATTGATTTTTGATGAACCCTGCCAGGGCCTCGACCTGCACCAGCAGCAGCATTTCAAAATGCTGATCGATACGATTTGTAAATTAAGTAATGTTACCCTCATCTATGTAACGCATTATCTGCATGAGATACCGGATAGTGTTGATAAGGTTCTGAGGCTGGATAAGGGAGAAGTTGTATTGTAGAATATATTAGAGCAGTCACTATTTATCAATAGTTTTTGGGTGACTATAGTTTTCGATCAAGGTAATAACACTTTTGGAGATTTGTATAAAAGAAAATACGCTAAAAAAAATCTTATCAAAAGACGTCCCTGTTGTTTGGCCGTAAAAAAAAGGATGGGGGAAATAACAATAGTAAAATATACAAGGCCATAGTATGATAAAGATTATCGGCTCATTTTTTTTATTAAATACCCGTTTAGCTTCCATTTTTATAAAATTAAAAAATATATAAGACATCCAAAAATTTATAATGAACTGTCATGCCTCCTAAATTCAATCCTTCCCTTTCAGCATCGCTAAAGAATAGAAACTGTCGCGCCAGTAAATACCGCCTTGCTTTAGGGTGATCCATGTAGCCCTTAAGGTGGTATAAGCCATAACAAAACCGGCAAAAGGGATCATAAAAGCATACCACCATTTATAGGGCGGTATAACCGTCATATAAACCACATGGGCAAGAAGCATGGCACAGGCCATTAAACGGATAGCGGTTGAGCCGAAAATTAGCATCACCGGCATAGGTAATGCCACGACTATCAATATCAGTATGATGTTTGCAATGGCCCTAATGGTACTATAATTAGCCACTGCAAATGAGTTTTTTAATAAGCCATCCATAAACTGTCGTAGATTTTTGTACCAAGCCAGACTCACGTATTCATTGCCTACTAACACATCCTGGCGTAAGCCTGTCGTTTTGATTTTGAAACCCAGTTGCAGGTCATCATCAGGCCTTAATTTGATACGGACATGTGTGCCTGCTTTTTCATAAGCCGCACGCCTTACCAGGTTAAATGCACCAATACCCACATATGCTTTTGACCTGGGATTTTTGGCATCCCATGGCCGCAGGTGCAGCATCAGCATAATAGTAAAGGTTGCCAGCACGCTGTTTAAAATAGGTGATGGTGATATGACGCGGGGCAATACCGTTAAATGATCCAATTCGTTGGCAACTGAATATGCCAAAGCCTTGCTCAAAGTATCCAGGTGAAACAGGACATCTGCATCGGTAAAAAGCAGCCATTCTTCTGCGCTGCTGGTATATCCCTGGTACAAGGCGTTGTTTTTACCAAGCCAGCCATCAGGCAGCGTAGTAATGGTTGTAACCATAAGATTAGGGTAATGAGCCTTAAAATCCAGCAAAATTTCTGCGGTACGGTCGGTGGATCGGTCGTTCACTACAATGATCCGGCAATTACTATACTTAATATTGCAAACGCTTTGTAAAGCTTTTGCAAGTTCCTCCTCTTCATTCCGCACTGCAATAATAATGGCGACAGATGGCTGAATTTCAATGATGGGTTGCGCGCTTAACTGCTTAATTTTTTTAAAACCGAGGAACAGGTAAATAGTAAGCGCTATGGTAATTATGCTTATGGCTAAACTGCAGTAAAAAAATATCATCATTTTATTTTCGATAAAACTAAAGAAAAAATGCAGGTATATTTTCCGCGGTTTTAATAAATACCATAGCAATATGATGTTAGATCATGTTTTTTATGTCAGATTTGGTTTTGCATCAATACTTAAGATACAACCAATCCGACAACTCCGTATCTTTGCTGAATGAACACAGCCGATCTGTTGCAGCGCGCTTTACATTTTGATTTCCTGAGCATAGATGAAGGTGTGCACCTTTACCACCATGCGCCTACTGCTGATCTGATGTATGTAGCCAACGAGCTGCGCAAAAAACAGGTTCCGCATGGTAAAGTAACCTGGCAGATAGACCGCAATGTAAACACTACCAATGTTTGTATTGCTAATTGCAAGTTCTGCAATTTCTTCCGCAGACCGGGACATGAGGATAGCTATATCACTGATATTGAAACTTATAAGCAGAAGATAGAGGAAACTTTCCGTTATGGCGGTGACCAGCTATTGTTACAAGGTGGCCACCACCCCGATCTCGGCATCAAATTTTATGCCGACCTGTTTAAACAATTAAAGGAATTATATCCCACACTAAAGCTTCACTCTTTAGGCCCGCCCGAGATCGCTCACGTAGCTAAATTGGAGGGTATGAGTCATTATGATGTATTAAAAGAATTGAAGGCTGCCGGGCTTGATTCGCTGCCCGGTGCAGGTGCCGAAATATTGAACGACCGTGTACGCAGGCTAATCTCTAAAGGAAAATGCGGCGGAAAGGAATGGCTGGATGTGATGCGCGCGGCTCATAAACTAAACCTGCCAAGTTCGGCTACAATGATGTTTGGCCATGTAGAAACTATTGAGGAACGCTTTGAACACCTGGTTTGGATACGTGAGGTACAATCCGAGAAGCCTGAAGGGCATTATGGTTTTATGGCGTTTATACCCTGGCCATTCCAGGATGATGGCACTTTACTCCGCAAAGTTCGTGGTATCACCAATAATGTTTCGGGTGATGAATATATCCGCATGATCGCACTCAGCCGTATCATGTTGCCGAATATTAAAAATATACAGGCTTCCTGGTTAACAGTGGGTAAGCAAGTAGCACAGATCTGCCTTTATGCAGGTGCCAATGATTTCGGCTCCATTATGATAGAAGAAAATGTGGTATCGGCTGCAGGTGCCCCACACCGCTTTACAGCAAAGGGCATACAGGACTCCATTGCCGAAGCCGGTTTTGAACCGCAATTACGAAATCAGAAATATGAGTGGCGCGATATCCCGGCGCAGATCGAAGAACAAGTGATCAATTATTAACCAAAAGGAAAGGCCGGTTACTCTCGCAGTTTCCGGCCTCTACATCTACCTATGAAAAACAGCCCTTTATGGGGGTCATATTGTATATCCAATTCCCGTGCCATTGTTGAACCTAAGTTTGATCATACTAAATTTTAACTATTATTACCTATAAATTAATTTATACGTGGAAGTTTTTTCCGGGAATGTGTTGCATTTTTTCCCGTTTTTTACATCACAAATTATAATTGCCTCATTTTATTGATCATATCCACAGGTAATAATTTTTTAACATTTGGCTTTAATTACTTCTTTTTATATAATTTGGATTTTGATAACAAGCTATCATTTTTATAAATGGAGAACCCGGAACTTTATATAGAGGCCCTCATCTTTTCATCCGAGCAAAGCATCCGGATAGAGGAAATATTGTATTGCATCCAAGCTGTATTTGAACGGGATTTTAGCAAGGAAGAAATAACCAGTTGCCTTGACACTATCCGACACAAATACCAGGACGAGAATTTTGCCATCGAATTGGTGAATGTGGCTAATGGTTACCAATTCCTTACCAAAAAAAATTATCACCAGGTTATAAGTTTGCTCCAGTTGCAGCGTTCAAAAAAGAAGTTGGGTCAGGCTGCTTTGGAAACGTTAGCTATAATCGCTTACAAGCATTCGGTAACTAAATTAGAGATAGAGCAAATACGCGGTGTAAATAGCGAATATTCCATACAAAAACTGCTGGAAAAAGAGCTGATCACGATCATTGGGAAGTCTGAAACGGTTGGCAGGCCAATATTATACAGCACAAGCGAACTATTTATGGACTATTTTGGTATAAATGACTTAAGCGAATTACCTCAAATAAAAGAACTTGCAGATAATTCGGTCTCGATCGGTGAGCAGGCAGAATAATTTTCAAATGTATTTTCAATAAAAATGATTTTAATTATTTTTGGAATAGCAATTCAACATCACAAAAAAGATAATTTGTATTTGAATTGATTTAAGTTTAACTTGAAGTATATTATTACAAACAAATCGTCGCAATGGAAACGCCAAAAAAACCTGTTAAAAAAAGCGATGCTTCTAAAAGCAAGGGCGCAAAAAAATCGGAGGAAGATTCTGATGATTTACCTGTGAAAAAAAAGATCATTGATGAGGATGAAGATGAGGATTTTGATATTCCTTTAGATGACCTGGGCAGGTATGAACCATTTGACGGATACGAGGACGATGACGATTATTAATTATTTATAGTTAATAAACCGGAATACTATTTTAAAGCATTCAGATGATGAGTCTGAATGCTTTTTTATATTTAGCTTTTATAACTAATGATGATGAAGATTACCGCGGTAAATAATAAAGTCACTCAGAAAGAATTTTTAGACGTAGCCAGGGTGATCTACGGTAATGATAAAAATTGGATCTGCCCGCTGGACAACGATATTGAAGCAGTATTTGACCCGCTTAAAAATAATTTTCATCAGCATGGCAAATGCACCCGCTGGATATTAAGCGATGAAAAGGGGCAAACCATTGGCCGCATCGCTGCCTTTATTAATAACGAAAAAGCTTACAATTACGAACAGCCAACTGGTGGCATGGGCTTTTTTGAATGTATTGATGATGAAAATGCCGCATTTTTACTCTTCGATACCGCAAAGGAATGGCTCAAAGCTAATGGCATGCAGGCGATGGACGGTCCGATCAACTTTGGAGAAAATGATAATTTCTGGGGCCTGTTAGTAGAGGGATTTACGCCCCCATCCTACGGAATGAATTATAACCATCCCTATTACCAGGCATTTTTTGAGCATTACGGCTTTAAAAAAATATACGAACAGATCACCAATCACTTAGACGTCAATAAACCATTCCCTGAAAGATTCACAAAAATAGCGCAATGGGTTGCACAAAAACCTGGGTATGAGTTCAAGCATTTGAAAGCAAAAGAAATAGAAAGCTTTGCGGCAGATTTTATAGAGATCTATAATGATGGCTGGCAAGATTTCGAAAATTTTGTACCTATAACCCATGCTACCATATTAGAAAGTTTCGAAAAAATGAAACCCCTGATGGACGAGAAGCTAATATGGTTTGCTTATGTAAATGGCGAACCAGCTTCGTTTGTCATCATCTTACCTGATGCAAACCAGATGATCAAATCAATAAATGGCAAACTTAACCTTATTGGCAAACTCAAATTCTTATATCACAGGTGGAAAGGTGTTTCGCGAATGAGGGCGATAGTAATGGGTACCAAGCAAAAATTCCAGAAACATGGCCTTGAATCCGCATTATTTATCAAACTAAAAGAATATGTGTTGCCTTTAAAGCAATATGAAGAACTGGAGCTATCCTGGGTGGGAGATTTTAATGATAAAATGATAGCAATCCATCATAGCACAGGAGCAGTTTTTGGCAAGAAACATTTAACAATGCGTTATATTTTTGATTAGGTGCCAGGTGGCCCCGATAATTATCGGGATCTGACAAATCTTTAGTTATTACGCAGTTTTAGAATGACGGAGCTCTTCAAATAATTCGATCACTTTCTTTTGCAGATCGATCACTTCCGTCTCCCGGTCCATTAGTTTTTTATTTACTACCTCCAGTTCATTTATGAATTTTTGATCCTGTTCAAAATCATTAAAAGTAAGGAGCTGTACTACAGTCATATCAAACAAAATGGAGATCTGTTCCAATCGCGATAAATTAATGTCTGTTATACCGGTTTCAATTTTAGAGAAAGCTGGAATGGAGATATCTAATTTTTTTGCGACATCTTCCTGGCTCCATCCTTTCTGATGACGTAGTAACCTGATTTTTTTCCCAAGTGTTTTCATTGTTGTTTTTGATGATGATAAAGGTTTTCGCTGTAGTTAATAAAGTTACAATAAAATATCAATATCAAA
The DNA here is from genome assembly GCA_013286565.1 of Bacteroidota bacterium. Lineage (GTDB taxonomy): Bacteria > Bacteroidota > Bacteroidia > Sphingobacteriales > Sphingobacteriaceae > Mucilaginibacter. The sequence goes on along the minus strand of JABDFM010000012.1, from coordinate 49,187 downwards.
ATTTATTATTAACAATTTTTAGAATATTTTTTTGGAGAGATCAGGCAGGTTTATTCCGCCAAAATTCCCTGAGCTCATCATCAGTAAATTTTTGCCGGTCATTTCTATTTTTTCCAGGTATTTCAGCAGATCAGCAGGGTCATTATAAAACGTCAAATCGTTTCTTAAAAATGCATCTTTCACTGTTTCAGCAGCATACGGGGTCATTTTCTTTTGCTCAAACGTTTTCTTATCTATAAAAACAAGGGCGATATCGGCCTCGTCCATCGCACCGGCATATTCACTCAAAAAGTCTTTATTCAGGCTGCTGAAAGTATGCAATTCGATACAGGCTATTAATTTTCTATCAGGGAATTGTGTCTTAACGGCATGTATAGTTGCCTTTAATTTTGACGGCGAATGTGCAAAATCCTTAAAAAAACTCGCGTTTTCAGTCGTACCAATCAGCTCAAGCCTTCGCGCGGCACCTTTAAACGTGCTGATACTCTTGTAAAAATCATCAGCCTTTACACCCAAACTTTCACATACCAAACGCGCCGCTTCCATGTTCAGCAGGTTATGATCACCAAAAACCTGTAATGGGTATTCTTTTGAGTCTGCTATAATATTTGTAATACCATATTTAATATTATGGTTGGGCAAACCATAAGGCAGCTTTTCTATTGACGAATGGTCAGTAGTTACCACCGCATTCAAAACGGCATCAGACTGGCAATAAATCAGTTTGCCGCCGGGCTGTATGGTTTCAATAAATAGCCTGAACTGGTCGATATAATTATCAAATGTTGGGAAAACATTGATATGATCCCAGGCAATACCGCTGATAACGCCAATATTAGCTTTGTATAAATGAAACTTGGGGCGCCTGTCAATGGCGGAGGATAGATATTCATCACCTTCGATCACGATCACCGGCGCTTCATCAGTTAACTTTACCATGGTATCAAAACCCTCTAATTGGGCTCCTACCAGGTAATCAAAGTCCTTTCCCGTACTTTTCAGCACATGCAATATCATAGAAGTGATGGTAGTTTTACCATGGCTCCCTCCTATTACCACCCTTAACTTATTTTTTGAGTGTTCATAAATATATTCGGGGTACGAATATATTTTTATTCCCAATTCCTGTGCTCTTAGTAATTCCGGATTATCGGCCCGGGCATGCATCCCAAGTATAACCGCATCAAGGTCGGCAGTGATATTTTCAGGGTACCATCCTTCTTTTTCGGGTAGTAAACCATATTTGGCAAGACGGGATATGGATGGTTCAAAAATAACATCATCAGATCCTGTTATGTTAAACCCTTTTTTGTGCAAGGCAATAGCCATATTATGCATAGCGCTACCGCCAATGGCTATAAAGTGTATTCTCATTTAAAAAGATTAGCTGTAAAGAAAGTCATGCAAATAAACATAAAATACCTTTCCCATTAAAACCTTTTCGTAGAGACGCAACACTTTGCGTCTCTAGGCTATTGCATAAGAGACGCAAAGTATTGCGTCTCTACAGTATCATTTTAATAACAATACCGGCACGGCTGACTGTAAGGTAAGCCCTTGTGATACACTGGTATGTAACAAGGATTGGAAAAAACTGTATTTATGTGGCAAGGCTATTACCAATTGCGAATGGTGATTATCTGCAAATTTTATAATGCCGTTTATGACGTCGGCACTGCTATTATAATAATATTTAGGATGGTACTCTTTCAGCATTTTATATAAAGCCGTTTTTTCTGCTAATTGTTCAGGGTTCGCATGTCTAAGTTTGTCCGAGGGATCAACATTCACAACCAATAATTCTACATCATGCCTGCTTAACAATTTTTTCAATGATTCAAGCGGGATAGTATCTTTTACCTTTTGGAAATCACAAGCCATCACTACTTTTTTGATCAACTCGTAATGACAGGCCGGTGGAACCACAATAACCGGCACAGGACTCAGCTTTGATATATTGACAACATTGCTGCCCACATGGCTTATATCGTCGCTATTCGTTCCGTTACTGCCCAGGATAACCAGGTCAACATTTTCCTTACTTACGGTCTCAATAATTGCACGCACCAAAGTTGATCTGCTGATACGTATATGAATAGTAACGTTCTCCCTGACCAATTTATGCAGTTTGGTTCTTATAGATTCCAGTTGATTTAACTTTTTCCTGGTATGCTCATCTATCTCCTCTTCGCTCGGAATGATCATATCCGGCGTTGGTAACACGCTTTCATAAATAGATACATGATAGGAATGAAGCAGAACCAGGTGTTCAACAGCTGTTTGCTTACTCAACTGCGCAGCGAATTCGGCAGCGTGAACGGAAGTTTCTGAAAAATCAACAGGTATAAGGTAAGTTTTCATAATATGCGTATTTAGGTATTTTACATTTGACCATTTTGGTTAAATAGTTAAACGCAATACAAAGTTAACAAGGTTTACTTTTAGGATTGTCAGTAAGGGAACATCTTAACAACGTTTGAATGTAAATTTTGTAACACCAAAATACTAAATTTTTATGAAGACGCCATGAAATGTCGACTGAAAGTCAGGATATATCATTTATCCGAAAGAAATATAGCAAATGAAAAAATTGTTATAACTTTACTGTAATATTTTTTATTACAGATGAATGGACAATTTCAAATAGCGCTGCATATCCTCACTTTACTAAGCAGAGCCAATGACGAATTGTTATCATCTGATTATATAGCAGGCAGCATTAATATCAACCCGGCATTGGCCCGTAAAGAGATCAGCAACCTGCGTAATCATGGGTTAATAAGCAGCAAGGAAGGGAAAAATGGTGGTTATAGCTTGAGTAAGCCCTCCGGGCAGATTAGCCTTGCGGATATCTACCAGGCAGTAAAAACCCAGCCTGTATTGGGTTCGGCGAAGAATATGCCTAACCCCGACTGTCCGGTGGGTAAGCAGATCAACAAAAATATCGACCTGATATATGCCGACCTGGATAAAACCCTACTGGAAAAATTAGGTAATATGAGCCTGGCTGATTTCAGCAAACAATTCGATTAAAAAAATTTAAACAAAACTGTAACATAATTACTTACAATTAAATAAACAAATGATATGAAAATAGCAATAATCGGAGCCACTGGATTTGTTGGCTCAACTGTACTAAATGAGGCCCTGCACCGTGGCCACGAAGTAACTGCCATCGCCCGCAACACTGATAAGATCACTAAAAGCGATGAGAAATTAAATAAAGTAATTGCTGATATTGACGACAGCGCAAACCTGGCTAAAATATTAGCAGGCCATGATGCTGTTGTAAATGCATTTAATGCAGGCTGGACAAACCCTAATCTTTATGCTGATTTTATTAAAGGTTCAGAGACCATTCAGAAAGCGGTAAAAGATTCCGGGGTTAAACGCCTATTAGTTGTCGGCGGTGCAGGAAGTCTGGAAGTTGCACCAGGTGTACAACTGGTTGATACACCTGAATTTCCTGAACAATGGAAAAGTGGCGCAACCGCAGCCCGCGATTATCTGAATACCTTAAAAAAAGAAACTGACCTGGATTGGACCTTCCTGAGCCCGGCTATTAACCTGCATCCGGGGAAGCGTACTGCAACATTCCGTTTGGGTACCGATCAACCTGTGTTTGATGCAAATGGCAAATGTGAGATATCTGTAGAAGACCTGGCTGTGGCTATAATAGATGAACTGGAAACCAACCGTTTTATCAAAAAGCGCTTTACTGTAGGGTATTAATTATTTGTTATGTAGAGACGCAATACTTTGCGTCTCATTTGAATTATTAAAGAGACGCAAAGTATTGCGTCTCTACATTTTAAATCTTGCAGCCACCCATTCCTTTGTTTTTTTATGGCTAAGGTATTTTAAGCCGTATTTATCGGCTTCCTCTTTAATAATATCCAAATCAGGGTTTTCATAAAACCCACTGAAATATATCTCTCCGCCAGATTTTAATACCTCGCTGTAGCATGCAATCTGATCAAGCAGGATATTACGGTTGATGTTGGCCAATATGATGTCGAATTGCTCATCAGGTATCACTTCTTTCGAACCACAGATCGCTTTGATATTGCTGATACCATTTAGTTCCGCGTTTTCTATGGTGCTTTCATAGCAAACGGGGTCATAATCTATCGCTGTGATATCTCTTGCGCCTAATTTATTGGCCAGTATGGCTAATATGCCCGTACCGCAACCCATATCCAATACCTTTTTGCCGGAGAGATCGGCATCCAGCATCATATCCATCACCATGGATGTAGTTTCGTGGTGCCCGGTTCCGAACGCCATTTTGGGGTCTATCACTATCTCATAAGGAAACTCGGGCCTGTGTTGATGGAAAGTCGCCCTTACCCAAACCTGATCCCTGATCTGTATCGGCTCAAAATTGCTTTCCCATACCTCGTTCCAGTTCTTTTGCGGTATCAGGTTGATCTCATAAGTAAAACTGAACAACTGATGATAAGGTTCTAAACATTCATCCAACAATTGCTGGTTAAAATCAAATACCGGTATATAGGCTTTAAACCCAGTCTCCATTTCCTCAAAAGTATCAAAACCGATCTCAGCCAGTTCATTAATCAGCAGATCCTGTTGATAGTCTTCGGTTGGGGTGGTCGTAAAAAGCAATTCGTAGTAATTCATTTTTTGAGATTTGAGGTAATTACTCAGCTGCATCCGGAGCTTCAAGAGCTGGTTCGGGCTTTTTTGTTAAAAAATACAACACAAATAAGTTCACTGCCCAGTATAACAACTGCACTGCAGTCATAAATAAAAAAACTCTGATCAGATGTCGCACACCGGATGCTGTGTCCCAAATAGGGTAGCTTATACCTGCTGCAAATAACAGGCAAATAAACAGGAGAATAAACAAAGAAGTAAGTTTGCCCCTTTTCGATTTTAAGAATACCCTATCCCAAACCGGGACAACGATCAGCAATTGCGTTAACACCGCGACTGTAAACAATAAGGGCAAAAAGTATCGAAAATAAGCCATAAAAGCCTCTATCGTGCCTTCTCCCATTTCATCTATCCTCAGCGTAAAATAAACCGAGCTATACCTGATGGTAAGAAAATATACCGCAAAACCAACAAAGGGTGGCAAGAGCACTTTTAATAGCTTTCTCATTTTTGTGGAATAGAACCAAGAATCAAGACGATTGTTTCGTGGCTCTTGATTCTTGGTTCCCGATTCTCAAAATCTTAATTGAACGTCTTTATGATATCCACAAAGTCGCGGGATTTTAGGGATGCACCCCCAATCAAGCCGCCGTCAATATCAGGTTGGGCGAACAGATCGCCTGCATTTTTAGGGGTGCAGCTTCCGCCGTATAAAATAGTGGTGTTATCTGCTACTTCCTGGTTATATTTTGCAGCGATCTCTTTGCGGATAAATTGGTGTATCTCCTGCGCCTGCGCTGATGTCGCGGTCACACCCGTACCGATGGCCCAAACCGGCTCGTAAGCCAAAACCAATTTAGCAAATTCAGTCGCATCCAAATGGAATATGCCTTCTACCAATTGCTGCTTAATAATATCAAAATGCTCATTAGCTTCGCGTTGCTGCAAGGTTTCGCCTATGCAGAAAATTGGTTTTAAGGAGTTTTTTAGAGCTGTATCGGTTTTTTTGGCTAACAGCTCATTAGTCTCACCAAAATACTGGCGGCGTTCCGAGTGACCTAAAATAACATATTCGGCACCTGTGGAATGGATCATTTTTGCAGATACCTCGCCGGTGTAGGCGCCTGATTCTGCCTGGTGCGCGTTCTGCGCACCCACTGAAACTTTAGCATATCCTTTTGCCAGTTGCGCCAGGCTATGTAAGTGTATAAATGGGCTGCACACTACAGCCTGCTGCTTGCCGGTTACCTCATCATGTACCATATTGATAACTTCTGAAAATAACGATAAACCATCCTGGTAATCCAGGTTCATTTTCCAGTTTCCGGCAACAATTTTTTTTCTCATGGTTGGATTTTTAAGTCCATAGACGATGGTCAATAGTCTATGGTGATTTTATATATGATAATGTTAAATATTTCAAGGCTATTGACTATCGACCATGAACTATGGTCTTTACATCAAAACCTTCTATGTTCCTCTGTTAACTTAAATATCTCCTTCAGTATATCCTGTTCCGTTTTATCAAATACCCGGTGATCGCGGCGGGCAAACACCTTTTCTGTGGTTTCAAACATTCTTTTCAGTGAATATTCTTCATATCCTTGTGGTCCGCCCCATGAAAAATCAGGAATAAAATTTCTCGGAAACCCTGCACCAAAAATATTAGCGCTCACCCCTACTACTGTACCTGTATTAAACATGGTATTAATGGCGCATTTGGAATGATCGGCCATAATTAAACCGCAAAATTGCAGGCCAGTTTTACGAAAACGTTGCGTGGTATAATCCCAAAGCTTCACTTCCGCATAGTTATTTTTGAGGTTCGAATTGTTGCTGTCGGCGCCAATATTACACCATTCTCCTAGAACAGCATTGCCTAAATATCCTTCATGCCCCTTGTTTGAATATCCCCAAAGCACAGCGTTATTCACCTCACCGCCAACCCTGCAATATGGACCAATGGTGGTAGCGCCATATATTTTGGTACCCATCTTCACCTGCGAATTACTGTGCAGTGCAAATGCGCCCCTTATGTTTGTACCTTCCCACACCTCGGTTTTTGTATCGAGATAAATTGGGCCGTTTGTGGTATTAAAAGTAGAACAGTCGGCAATGGCACCTTCTTCCGCAAAAAAATCCTTCCCGATGATGGTATTGGTTGAACTGATAGATGCACTGCTGCGCCCTTTGGTAATCAGTTTATAGTCTTTACGAAGCTCTATGTCATTCCTTCTGAAAATATCTTCAGGGAATTTGATCATCACCGGTTCAGCCCCATAATTGACGGTATTACCAAATGTTGCTTTTGGGTCAAAACTTTTGGCATCGCTTGCAGGCAGTTTAACGGCAATTAATTCTTCGTTATATTTTAATGCTTCGCCTGTGCGCAATTTATCAATGGCTTCCAGCAATTCCTCATCCGGACAAACGGCGCCGTTAATAAATAGATTTTCTGTTTCAATTTTTATGGGGAACTTTACGCTTAAATAAGGCTGCGTATGGAAAGAAAAGTCGCTTTTAAGATACTTGCCCCACTTTTCGGCAATGGTTAAAATACCAACGCGCAAATCGGCCACGGGGCGCGTAAAGGTTAACGGCAGTAATGTTTGATGTGTATTTCCGTCAAATAAGATGATTGCCATGGCGCAAAAATAAAAAAAGTCCCCCGATGTACCGGGAGACCTGTAAATTAATTTATCAATAAACCCAAATTACTTTTTGTTGTAACGGGTACGGAATTTATCAATACGTCCTGCAGTGTCAACCAGCTTCATTTTACCGGTATAGAATGGATGCGAGGTGTGTGAAATTTCTAATTTCACTAAAGGGTACTCATTACCATCTTCCCATTTAACTGTTTCGCGGGAGTCGATGCATGATTTTGTTATAAAAGCATAGTCATTTGACATATCCTTGAAAACAACTAACCTATAATTTTTTGGATGCAGATCTTTCTTCATTTTTAATCCTTCTAAAAGAGGCGCAAATATATCATTAAAAATCAAAATTGAAAAGTAAAAAATAAAAAAGCCATTTTACTATTTAAATAACACTTTTAAAGGGCTGAATATCAATTTGAAAATACTTTTAAATTATTGTAACCTACCAGTATTTTATTCCGTAGAAGTACACGGTTAATAATAAGAGATTAATATTTAATTGGTTTGAAGAATGGTTAAATCCCCGGTTGTGAATGGCTGGGGATTTTTTTTGTTCCTGATTTTCTCCCGCAACCATAATTAGCCCCTACTCTTCCCAAACACGGCTCTCCACTTTTATCCTGATAGTCAGAACGATAGCATTGAGTATGGTAAAGATGACCGCTGTATAATACAAATGGAATACCAGCGGGATAATCGCTATCTCCAGCACTACATCAACATAATTAGGATGTTTAAATAGTTTGTAAGGGCCTTTTCTTACTGCTACTACTCCTGGCACACGGTAAATACGGGTGTTCCAATACGTACCCAGCGAACTAAGCACCCAATATTTAAAAACAAGCAGCAGGATAAACAGCGCCAAAAAAATATAATTTATTGGATGACCTCCGGTCCAATAATATTCACCTATCAGCGAAACGATAAACAGCGTATGTAAGGCTACGATATAAGGGTAATGTTCGCGGCCATACTCCACTGCACCCTGCGAAAGCAGCCATTTCTCATTTTTTTTGGAGATATATAACTCGGTAAGGCGCTGAGTGATGAGAAATAAAATAAAGATGATAAAATACATCATTCTTAATTTTTCATATCCAACAATACCATTTCGCTCGAAAAACCCGGCCCCATGGCCAACATCAGGCCATAACCATCTTCGAAACCTTCATTCATAAACTTTTCAAGCACATACAGCACCGTAACGCTCGACATATTACCATAATTATTCATCACCTCACGGGTCTTTTGTAAAAAGTCGCCCTCTACTCCTAAAGCATCTGTGTAGGCATCCAGTACTTTTTTACCCCCGGGATGAAAAATAAAGTTTTTAATGTCATTTAATCCAAGTCCCTGTGTCGCCAAGAATTTATCAATATCCTCTCTTACATGCTCATTGATGAACGTCGGGATATCTTTTGAAAACAGAACCTTAAAACCAGTATCCTTAAAATCCCAGCCCATTACTTCCAACGAATCATAATATAATTTACTGCTTGAGGCATGATATTTAACCTCGGTATTATTCGTATGATGATCGCCCATAACGATACAAGCTGCTATTCCGTCCGAAAATAAACTCGAACCTATAAAGTTACTCTTGCTATAATCGCTTCTAAGCAGGGTTAACGAACATAACTCTACGGCCACCAGCAACACCACCGCATCGGGGTTTGCCTTCGCTAAAGCGTTTGCTTTGGCCATCCCCGATACACCACCACCGCATCCCAGCCCGAAGATCGGCATCCGGTTAATATGTGGGTTAAGCCTCATCTGGTTTATGATCAGGGCATCCATACTTGGCGTGGCAAGCCCTGTGGTTGAAACGAAGAGAATATCAGTAATATCCTTTTTATCAATGTTTGCTTGCGCGATACAATCCTCAATAGCTTTTACCGACCAGGTTAAAGCCATTTTCAGATATTCGTCATTACGTTCCTCAAAAGTATTGGGAACCTTATAATAACTCATCGGCTCACAAAAATTGCGGGTAATGATCTCCGTATTGTCAAAAGCATGTATCAGTCTATCCACCTGGGGGAAATTCTCTGCAAACATTAAACGGGCTTGTTCTTTTGCTTCCTGCTGGGCGGTTTTGTAAGGCAGGTCTATTTTTGATACTGATGCTATAAAGGGCATAATTTTTTAGGGTAGATGATATATTAAATATAAGTAAACAAATATCCATTTGGTTTTACTTATATGAAGCATTTATTATAAGTACGTTTTAAAACTGATGTTGGTTGCCAAAAAAAAAGCCGCCATAAATGGCGGCCCTCTCGTGAGATTGAGATTTAGTTGATTTGTAGAAGATCTTAATTATACCCTGATGTATATTTTTCTTTTGTCAAGTATGTAAGCTACCAGCCAGCAGACCAGCATAAAACTTATAGCAAATAGCAGCGAGCCGACTTTCCCCGGAGCAATATCCTGGTAAAGTGACATGCCCCATTCTGGTAAACCTTTACTGCTTATCACTATCCATGCAAGTATGGTTAACAGCACTTCGGATACGATGTAAATAAACAAGGGGTTTTTGCCGAATATGGTAAAGAACCTGGCCCAGTTACCTTTATTCCAGTTATTGATCTCGAGCGCATAGAGCAGGAACGAGATAATAACCAGGTCTAAACCGGTAGTAACAAATACGAATGAGCTTGTCCACAATTTTTTATTCATTGGGAATACGGAATCCCAGCAAATGGCTATAAATATAAAGAGGCAGCCGGTAAGCAATAATTTTGATATGGTGGTATAGCTTTTCCCTTTTTCCTGTATGTACTTACCTGCATAATAACCGATCACCACATTAACAATAGCGGGTATGGTACTTAGCACGCCTTCGGGATCAAATGCGATCCCTTCGCCATGATAAAGGTGTGCATCGCCAAACAGCCATTTATCAAGATAAATACCTGCATTGCCGGTCATACTAAGGGGATCAACATCATTACCAAAATGATGCAGGTTTACCCATCCAAAAGCAAGCAGGATAACCCAGTAACCTACTAAAAACAAAGCGGATAATATATACACCGTGCGGGTTGAAAGAAAATGGATCATTAAGGAAGCAAAGCAATAACATAGCGCTATACGCTGTAAAACTCCCATTATACGGGTATTGCCGATCGGCGATAAGGACCAATGCCCATCGCTAACCCTGAAGAACGGAAACCAGTACATCAGGTAGCCTATTATAAAAATAAGCAGCGTACGTTTAAAAATTTTAGTTAATACCGCACTGGTGCCCATTTGCTGGTAACGTTTCATGGTAAAACTCATCGCGTTACCCACAGCGAATAAAAATGAAGGGAAAACCAGGTCGGTTGGTGTAAAGCCATTCCATGCTGCATGATTGAGCGGCCAGAAAGCGAGGTCACTGCCGGGGTTGTTCACAATGATCATGAAACAAAGAGTCATTCCACGAAATACGTCAAGCGACAAAAATCTCGGCGAGGTTTCGGCCATAATTTAGATCTATTACTTAGGTTTAATTAATTGGAATAATTATGTGTCCAATGTACAATAAGTAATCTAAATTCAAAAGAAAAATTGTTAAATAGTTTAAAAACTTTTTAAATTTAATTAAAAAGTAAACCGCTAACTATGAACTAAGAAGGTAAAATGGGGTAGTTAATAAAGAAATATGCCCTGGCGGGCCTTTTCAATCTAAGTATAGCTCCAATTCCGGCTCATTATATTCCCGGATAAATTTTACAATTTGAAACATATTTTCATCTCCAAGCGAATTATTACCAACCCACTCCCACTCAAATAATTCGCCATCAAACCTGATCTCGCCCCTAACAGCATTTTGTTCGCTTAAAATGTAGCGGCCAGTAGCAAACAGATCGCCGCCTGCAATCTCTTCATATACAGGCTCAATATAAATTAAGCGCGTGCCGTTCTGTGTGTCTAAATGATATTGAACCGGGTTTACCATAACCGATGTGATTAAGTAGTTAAGACGCGTCAAATTTTAATTTGTTTCATTATCTAAAATATTTTTTCGCAGTACTTACACTGCTTATATACGTCAATAAATCAATTGTTATTGTTTAAGTTAAGGCGCTCTGCTAATAACATTGCGGCTAATTGGTTGATGTTTTAAAAGGATAGCACTACATTCCTTATACTGACCAAGGAATTTACACTTAAACATATTACTTTAATTGCTTATTTCCAAATATTAAAGAAATTGTTTATCAACATTTTATAATAATTATTTGCCTTTTTATGGATCAAAAATACGCGTACCCGTTTAGCGCATTTTTTCACGATAAATACTACCAGTTATCAATTTGCGGCAATTGTATGATGGGGTTAATTCAAGGGCTCTTTTTCGCTTTAATTAATTAGAGTTTGTGGCTTACTAACAGAACTTTATGTAAAATTGCTTACATTGTTAATTTGTTAATAAATCAGCCCCGAACTGGTACATTTTTTGACAAGTATTAACAAGAAGAACCTAAGTATAGATGATATCCACTAATTTCTACCTGATCCAAACCGAGAGCGGAGATATGATCCGCGATGTAAAGTCCATGTTAAGGATAAATATTCACTTGTTACAGAATAAAACCTTCATGCCTAACCCTGCCGAGCTGCAATTTTACAGCATGTATGAAGGGGTGTGTTTGGCCTTCGAAACAGTTAATATAAAGGATTATTTAAGGCCATTGGTAGCTTCGGCCTTGTTATGGTATGCACAGCACCTGGGGTATCCTGAGATGAATATCAGCAGCGAATATCCACATCCAGGATTGATGGCGGGATAGTTTAAAGCATCAGCAAATATTTCTCAAATTGGGGAATAAAATCATCAAACAATTCGCACCCGCTAATTTTTTGGTACCCATATTTGGTGAAGGCATAAATGATATAGCCATTTTTTGCACATTCCATCTGGTATTCCCAATCTCCTATTTTCCAGGCTATATAAAGGCTCCCTGATTGCGTTGGTCTGAACCGCACATTTCTCTCCAGGTTAATGTCTTCAATATAATTTAAAACCCGCTCAGCATTATCCTGGGCTATATTATTAGGTTTTGGACAGTAAGGACTGGCTGTTGTTAAAGCAGCTATAATCTGTGGATGCATTGTATAAATAGGCAAAATAATGGTTAAGCTTTCTTTTATACGGCAGCCTGCTTAATAGGTTCGAGTATTTTATTTAGTGGTACAGAGTTTGCCTATAGATTAATACTTATCTCTTTAACCAGATAGTAAGCTTTAAACCTGTTAAAAATATCGCCATGTGTAAACTTGTATTAATCGATGATAACCCGATAGATCATTATATAATGCGCTCAATGCTGCATAATAATGACGCCTGCCAGCAAGCTACTTATACTTTTGATGGCAATATGATCCTTGAGTTTATGGAAGAAAACAAAGCCGATAAAAGTTTATTACCGGATGTTATTTTTCTTGACCTGACGATGCCCGACTTTAGCGGTTGGGAGTTCCTGGAGAGGTTTGAAAAACTAAAAGGCAACTTAGATAAGCCGGTTGAATTATATGTGATGACATCATCGGTAAGAGAATCTGACAGGGAGCGCTCCAGTAAATATGATTGTGTCAATTCGTTTCTCAGCAAACCCCTGTCAAGACAAGTATTAGATCATATTTGCGAGCATCCTGCCGCCTGATCTAAATCAATGTAGAATTGTGATTATATAGTTTATAGTGTTACCTAAACAAACGCCGGGCCTCATAACCCGGCTTTTTTTATTTAATGCTGATTGAATACCATCTAATATTTTATGTGGATTTATAACGGCTTATAGCTTACTGTATTTACCAGGCTGCCAATGCCGTCAATATTGATAGATATCACATCTCCTTCATGTAAAGTAAAATCATTAGGTGGTACAAGGCAAGTGCCGGTCATTAAAAAACTACCATCGGGGAAATTACATTCGCGATACAGGTAACCGGCCAGTTCTGTAAATGACCGTTTCATCCTGTTGATACTTGTTTCATCATTATAGATCAGCGTATTATTACGGTGGATGGTCATTTTTATAGCGGTATCCTTAGCAATAACCTGGTCAGGCGGAACAAATAGACATGGCCCGAGCGCGGCGCTTCTTTCAAAAATTTTCGCCTGCGGCAGATATAAGGCATTTTCACCTTCAATACTGCGCGAGCTCATGTCGTTACCAATGGTATAAGCCTGGATATTGCCTTTGGCGTTAATAAACAGTGTCAGTTCAGGTTCAGGCACATTCCAGGCAGAATCACGCCTGATATAAACCTTTTGCCCATGGCCTGCAACACGGTGCGGCATCGATTTAAAGAAGAGTTCGGGCCTTTCGGCAGCATACACTTTGTCATACAGATCCGCACCGCCCGAATCAGCAGATTCCTCCATTCGAGCTTCCATGCTCCTCAAGTAAGTAACCCCTGCGGCCCATACCTCCTGCCTGCCGATAGGCGGCAACAAACTTTTATTGATCAGTGTTGTGGCCTTGTCCTCGCTAATTACATCTAAGACGGATAATATCCCGGTTAAATAGTTAAACAATCTATCCCGGTTGATCAGTGCGTTCCATTCATATCGCAGCGTATAGCTTGCATTTTGGTGCTGCAGCAATACTCCATCCGATAGCTTAAATATTTTCACGCTGTTTTGCAATTGGCACTACAATATAGTAACCTTTCCTTTTATTACCTACTTTTATAAACATAACAACGCAAGCATTTTTAACATTTCTGTTTCCGTTGAAATTTTAATATTTTTATCAGGATTAAACTTTATTAATAACAAAGTATCTATAAATAAAAGATTTACAAAAATGAAAAGGCCTTACCTTATCCCGGTTCTTGTAATATTTGTACTTTATTCGTGCCAGAGCAATAAAGTAAAACTGCTCGAAGACGGGCCCAAGTTCTCCGTTAATAAAGGAAAAAAAGAAGTTGTCGATTTTAGCGACCCTAACAATGGCGCAGCGGCAGGTGCAAACGGCAATAATGGCGCTGCTGGATCTTTAAATGGTCCGTTAACCCTGGCAGGCACAGCAAGCTCGGCATCAGCAATGAGTAAAAAATTGGAGATGCCGGTAACTGTAGAAGATCTGCCCAGGTCATATAAACAACGGAAATTTATAAATAACGTATCAGAAATTTCGTACGACCTGTTTATGATACCCGGAAACATTGTAAAATATAATCCCAAGGATTCTTCTTACGAATTTAAAACATTAAAAGCAATCATATTAGGTAACAAACCCCCAGTTGCGGTTACCATTAATGATGGTATGCTATACAGTGCAAAAATAAACTCCAATACCAGTTTTAATGGCTCCTATTTAATTGGCGGACTGAATGTGGCGGCAAATGAGATCATGGAATTAAACATCCAGGATGCAGCCAAATCAATGGTTCCCGATAGTTTGATAGATGTAAATGTAGTTAAACAGGTTGCTGCAAGTATCCCCGAAGAAGATCGTAAAAATTACTTTTATATAAAATCAGTAACATTAACGCTGATCGATAATAGAAAATATACCGAAGCAAAGTTTGATGCAAGTATCAACTCCTGCTTCGTTACTGCCGGTGGCAAAACATATAGCAGTAATGAAAAATTCCAGAGAGAAAGGACCATTTCGGTATTCCTCGTATCTCTTGACAATATATTAAGCGCCCCCTGATAACGAGACTGCCAAAAAGAAAGTGTAAAACCTTTCTGGATAGATATTTTGATACAACAAAAAACCCTGCTTTTGGCAGGGTTTTTTATGGCATCATATTTTTTTAGCAGGCTAAATATTAAATATCGAAAGAGAAATCCTCATCAGCGGTTTTAGCTACTTCTGGAGCCTCGGTAAATTCGTACCGTTTTTCAGTAACTTCCTGATTAGCTTTAATGTAATCCACAGTATCTTTTAAACCTTCGGCAAATTTTTCAAAATCCTCTTTGTATAAAAATATCTTATGTTTAATAAATACACCATCTTCCAAACGCTTTTTACTTTCCGTAATGGTAACGTAATAATCGTTTGAGCGTGTAGCCTTTACATCAAAAAAATAAGTTCTTTTCCCTGCTCTTACCTTCTTTGAGAAAACCTCTTCACGTTCTCTGTTTTCAAAATCACTCATGTTAAATAATTGTAATTAGTTTTTGATCGGCATAAATATAAATAAATTTTCAAAGTGTAAGTATTAAAAACAATATTGTTGTATTTTTTTCAAACAATAAGTTAGAATTTATGTTTTCTGTGGGTTTTTCAGGCATTTTCTTCTTCTTCAAGCAGCTGCTTTTCGTATAACTCAAAATAAACGTGCCTTAATTGCATCAGTTCATCGTGTGTTCCCTGCTCCACAATACTGCCATTGTCCATCACCAATATTTTATCGGCGTTTTTTATGGTCGATATACGGTGAGATATGATGATACTTGTTTTACCCTGCATAATATTACCCAGGTTGTTTAATATCTCCTCCTCAGTACGGGTATCAACCGCCGAAAGACAATCATCAAATATCAGTATCTGGGGCTGTTTTACTATCGCCCTGGCAATAGATACCCTTTGCTTCTGGCCGCCTGATAGGGTAACGCCACGTTCACCTATCAGCGTTTCAAAGCCCTTCTCTAATTCTTTAATGTTATGATATACTGCCGCGTCCCTGGCGGCCTGCTCAACACGGGGCATGTCAAGTACATCGGCGCTGAAGGCTATATTATTGGCGATGGTATCCGAGAACAGGAAAACTTCCTGCGGTACAAAACCGACTTGCGAACGGTAATTCTCCAGGTTCAGTCGTTGCAACTGGTGGTTATCCACCATTATACTACCTTCAGTACTATCATACATTCGCATGATCAGGTTAGCTATGGTTGACTTCCCCGAACCAGTTCGCCCGATAATCGCGATCATTTGCCCCGGCTCCGCGGTAAATGACACGTCCCTCAAAGCCTGTATGCCGGTATCGGGGTATATGAATGATACCTTGTCAAAACTGAGCCTACCCTTCACCAAATGTGGCGCAACATTTGACGATACGATTTCGGGCTGCTCCTGTAAAAACTCATTGATCCTTTTTTGGGATGCCGCTGCGCGCTGGATCAGTGAGGTAACCCACCCAAGCGACATTACAGGGAAGGTCAACATATTAAGATACACGATAAACTCGGCAATATTACCTGGTGTAATGGTACCTTTCATTACTTCTATACCACCCACATACATGATGATCACATTACTTAGACCTACCAATAGAAGCATGACCGGGAAAAACAGGGCCTGCACCCTTACCAGCGCCATCGAATGGGTTTTGTAGTTCTCACTTTCGCCAGCAAAACTATCGCGGATGGTATCTTCCCTCACATAAGATTTGATCACCCTTATACCCGAAAAATTTTCCTGCACAAAGCTCGACAGGGATGATAAACGCTGTTGTATTTTTTCACTCCTGAAATGGATGATATTATTGACATAATAAATAGTAACCACCAGCAGTGGTAGTGGCATAATAGAAAATAAGGTTAACCGTACATCAACCGTAAGCATAAAGCAGATAGCGATGATGAAAAGCGTAACTGTATTGATGGTGTACATGATGCCTGGCCCCAGGTACATGCGTACACGGCTTACATCCTCCGTCACCCGGTTCATCAAATCCCCGGTATTATGGCGACGATAAAAAGCAAGCGACAGCAATTGATAATGATCATATATCTCATTTTTAACATCATATTCAATATGCCGCGACATCAGGATGATGGTTTGCCGCATCAAAAACAGGAATAAGCCCCTGATCAATGCCAATGCAAGCACTATGCCGCCAAAAAGCAGCATACTATAGCCAAATATGTTATAAATTACGGTTTGTCTGTCGAACCCCGAAAATAGATGGTATAAGGATATATTTTCCGTCACCAGGTTAAATGCGATACGGATAACTGAAGCTGTTAATACCCCGAATACATTAGAAATAGCAACAAACAATACCCCCGGAATAAGCCGCCAGCGATATTTATAAAGGAATTTATTTAAGTAAGCGAGACTCTTCATTATTCTTTAACAAAGGTATGTTTTTTGCGAGGAAGTCCATAGTCAATAGACGATAGACCACGGTTTAACAGGAGTTTCTCTGTCGCATATGAGCTCACTATTTAACTACTATGGACTATCGACTATCATCTATTGACTAATTGGCTAATTAAAGTTTGCCACAATAAAAAAAACCCATACTTTTGTCGCAGGCCCTAAACAGGCATTAGTACCTAATAATGTCAGCTCAAAACACAAACGAATCGTTGTTTGACCAAATGAACTCCTTTGGACATCAGAAAATAGTTTTCTGTAACGATCCCGACACAGGGCTGAAAGCCATCATCGCCATTCACGATACTACTTTAGGCCCGGCCCTGGGCGGAACACGTATGTGGGCCTACAAAACCGAAGCCGAGGCTTTGAACGATGTGCTGCGTTTATCAAAAAGCATGACCTACAAAGCTTCCATAGCCGGTCTTAACCTGGGTGGTGGCAAAGCGGTGATCATTGGCAATTCTCACCTGGATAAAACAGAAGCATTGCTGCGCAAATTTGGCCGTTTCATCAAAAACCTTAACGGGGAGTTTATCACTGCCGAAGATGTGGGAACCAATCCAAAGGATATGGAATATATCCGGATGGAAACCCAGCATGTGATGGGCGTACCAGAAAGCATAGGCGGCAGCGGCGATCCATCGCCAATTACCGCTTTGGGGGTTTTTATGGGGATCAAAGCGGCTGTAAAGGAACTTTATGGCAATGATAACCTGGCAGGCAGAACCGTTGTAGTGCAGGGTATTGGCCATGTGGGCGAAAACTTGGTGCGATTGCTGCGCGATGAGAACACTATGGTGTATGTAAGCGACATCAATGAAGAGCGTACCGGGCAGGTGGCTAAAAAATATGGCGCACAGGCAGTATCCAATAACACCATTTTTGATCTGGATGCAGATATCTATTCGCCATGTGCATTAGGCGCAACTATTAACACACAAACCATAAATAAATTAAAATGCTCAATTATAGCAGGTTCTGCAAACAATCAGCTGGAAGATGAGTATATACATGGACGGATGCTGCTTGAAAAAGGGATATTATTTGCACCCGATTATGTGATCAACGCCGGTGGGGTGATCAATTGTTATTCAGAGCTGATGGGCTTTAGTAAAAAACGCACCCTGCAGCTCACAGAGAATATTTATGAAGCAACGCGTAATGTGTTAAAGCTATCAAAGACCGAAAATATTTCGACCATTGAAGCTGCTAACAAAATCGCCGAAAAACGGATATCAGACATAAGAAAAGTTAAATCAACCTATTAATAAGTAAACAAGGTTTGCCTTTGGCAAACCACAATCGTTCTTTATCACATGTTAAACAGAAGACATTTACGGGTAAAAGTATTGCAAGCGCTATACGCTTACCACCAATCGGACAGTAAAGAAATTAAGCCACACGAAAAAAATCTGCTGCAAAGCATTGACAAGGTATATGAAATGTATATCTGGATGCTTTCGCTTATTTCGGAAGTGGTACATTATGCAGCAAATGACGCGGATGAACGGGCGCATAAGCACCTGCCCACCGCTGAGGACCTGGTGCCTCAACTCAAAATACTCGAAAACAGGTTTATTTTGTCATTGAACAAGAACGCAGAGTTTTTAGAGTCGGTAAAAAAATATAAAGTTTCATGGACGTTTGAACCCGAACTGGCAAAGTCGCTGTTCATTATCCTAAAAAACTCGGCTGAATATACCGAGTACCTTCAAAAAACAGGCGATACCATCCAGACAGACAAGGATATCATTAAATTTATTTTCAAAAAGGTAATTTTAAAATCGTTGCTGGCCGAACAGGTTTTTGAGGATATGTTTATCTTCTGGCCGGTTGACAAAGACGTGTTACAGGCATTGATAGCAAAAACGTTTAAAAACTTTGCTAATGATGATTATAAACTGAACAAACTGGCCGAAGTTACCGGTAACTGGGTTGACGACAGGGAGTTCATCATTGATCTTTTTCAGAAAAGTATCAGGCATGATGCGGATTACCAGGAGATGATCAGCAAAAAAACACAGAACTGGGAGCCCGAACGTATTGCCATGATGGATACTTTATTAATGAAAATGGCTATTGCCGAATTTATTAATTTTACATCCATCCCTGTCAAGGTAACTATTAATGAATATTTGGAAATATCCAAGGAGTTTAGCACCCCTAAAAGTAATTCATTTATAAACGGTATCTTAGACAAGATTTTATACGAATTAAAAGCGGGGAACATAATAAAAAAAGTGGGCAGGGGATTGATAGAAGAATAACAGATCAAAACCATAAAAATCAACACACTAAAAAAATAATTTTACAAAAATGAAAAAGCTGTTTTTAGGCATTATGGCAGTTTGTATGCTAATGGCCTGCAATAACTCAAATCAAGCTAACAGTAACGCAACAGCAGCAAATACAACTAATGCTGCTTCCGGTAACGGCCCGGTAATGAAATTCGAAAAAGACACGCATGATTTTGGCAAGATCCTGGCAGGCGAGAAAGTAACCTACGAGTTTAAATTTACTAATGCAGGCAAATCACCTCTGATCATTACAGACGCGGTGGCATCTTGCGGTTGCACAAAACCTGAGTGGCCAAAAACGCCCATTCTGCCTGGTCAAAGTTCAGCCATTACGGTTACTTTTAACAGCAAAGGAAAAATCGGATTGCAGGATAAACAGATCACAATAACAGCCAATACCAACCCGGCACAAAACCTGGTACACTTAATTGGCGAAGTATCCATGACTAAATAATTTATACTTTTTTATATTAAACATGATAACAACAATTTTATTACAGGCCGGCGGAGCTGGTGCTTTTGGTGGTTTCGGATCTTTTTTACCCATGATATTGATCGTGGTGGTATTTTACTTCTTTATGATACGTCCGCAGATCAAGAAGCAAAAAGATCAGAAAAAATACGTTAACGAGCTTAAAAAAGGCGATAAGGTGATCACAACTTCCGGTATGCATGGGAAAATTATTGATGTTGCCGAAACTACTTTTTTAATTGAAACAGAAGGCGGCCATAAAGTTCGCTTTGAAAAATCTTCAATTTCTTTAGAAGCTTCAAAAGCGCTTAATACGCCTCCTGTAGTTGCTAAATAGTAATTTGAAGGTAAAAGGGCAAAGGTTTTAAGCACTACCTTTATTCTTTTACCTTTCGTCTTTTTTAACCTTTAAAATGGCCATTGTAAAATTATCAGCGACAGAAAGGCGGCGATTATCGGCATTTTTCACCTGCCTGGTATTGGCTGTTTTTGCCTGGCTATTTACAACCATGTCCAACACTTCCAGTTTTACAGTCAAAGAGGTGTTATCTTATAAAAACACCCCTCAAAAACGCGCCTTTCATTCCCTGCAATCCGATACCGTGAATGCTATGATGCAGGGTACCGGCTGGCAAATGATCTTCTCAAAAATGAATAATGAGAACAAGATCATTGATGTGGACCTGCACCCGCTTGAAAATAAAAATTACATAGTACTGAGTTCCCAGTTAAAGCAAATTAACGACCGTAAGGAATTTGACCAGCAAATTATATCCTTTAGTCCGGATACTTTATATTTTGATTTTTCAGACAAGGCTGTTAAAAAAATTCCTGTAAAATTGTTGACCGATATCAAATATCAGCACCAGTTTTCGCAATCTGAAGATGTCTCTATTAATCCTTCCTACATTACATTAAGCGGTCCGCGTAGCGTATTAGACAAGATAAAAGAATGGAATACCGATACATTGATATTGGATAGCATCAACGAAACCGTCAAAACGCGCTTAAACCTTCAACTGGTAAAGGAAGCCAATATAAGTATGTACCCCAAATCTGTCGAAGTTACTATCCCGGTTGATGAGTTTACTGAAAAAACGGTACTTATCCCGGTAAAGTTGCTCAATAACCTTAATTACGATAACGTAAAAGTATTCCCGCAAAAAGTTAAAGTTACTTTTACCACTTCATTGAAGAGATATGCGGTAACGGACGATGACTTTTTTGAAGCCACTGCCGATCTTAGCCTTTGGCGCGATCATGGTTATAATACCTTGCCCGTAAAGTTGACACGTTTTCCGGCATATTGTAAAATAGTGAAGATCGAACCGCAAAATATTGATTTTATCATCAGGAAATAAATGATTAAAATAGGTATAACCGGTAACATTGGCGGTGGCAAAACCACCGTAAGCAAGATATTTGAGGTATTAGGTATCCCTGTTTTTTATGCCGATGATGCCGCCAAAAATATGATGACATCCGATCCTGAATTGATTAAAGGTATAAAGGCCGCTTTCGGTAAAGGGGCTTATTTTGATGATGGCGCATTGAACCGCAAGCATATAGCCGGTATCGTATTTAATGATGAGGCCGAATTGACTAAATTGAATGCACTGGTACATCCCGCCACATTCAGGGCTTTTGATGCCTGGTTAGCACAAACTAAAAACGTACCTTATGTGGCAAAGGAAGCCGCTTTATTATTCGAAAGCACCTCCTATAAAATGTGCGACTATTCCATCATGGTAACCGCCCCGCTTGAGTTAAGGATACAGCGGGTAATGCAGCGCGATGGGCTATCGCGTGCCGAGATCGAAAGCCGCGATGCCAAACAGTTCTCCGAAGAAAAGAAAACCAAACTGGCCGATTTTGTGATCCTGAACGATGATACAGAACTGGTTATCCCGCAGGTTTTGAAACTACACCAAAAATTCAGTTCATTAGCTCATTAGTTCACTTGTGTATTGTTCTGTAGATCGATATAAAATAATTAATTGCCTATAATCCCTCACCACCAAATACCAATGAACTAATGACACTAATGAACCAGTGAACTAACATGATACTCGATGATTTTTTATATTTCAATGAAATTGGCCTTTACTGCAAATACGGTGATTTTTACATCGATCCCCAGCAACCGGTTAAAACAGCGGTAATATCCCACGCCCATGCCGATCATTCGGTTGCCGGTAATAATGAGGTGTATTGTACCGAAGCCACTGCTGCTTTTATGAAATTACGTTATGGGAAAAACGCGGCAAAAGCTCTTAATATTTCAGCCTATCACCAGGCTTTTGATTTAGGCGGAGTGAAGATCACTTTTATATCCGCGGGCCATATACTCGGCTCCGCTCAAATATTAATGGAATACAATGACATAAAATATTTATATACAGGTGATTACAAGCTTCAATTAGACAATACCTGCGAACCTACAGAATGGGTGAAGACTGATGTATTAATAACAGAAAGCACCTTCGCTAACCCGGGCATTACACATCCCGATCCTGTTACTGAAATACAAAAGCTGAATGATATTAAAATCAATATACTTTTGGGCGCTTATAGCCTGGGGAAAAGTCAGCGGTTAATTAAGCTCATCAATGAACATGCACCGCAAAAAACTATACTGGTTCATCATCGCATTATGCCGATAAATGCCATTTATGAGAAGATGGGCTTTTCGCCAGGTAAGTACCAGGTCTATGGCCGCAAATTGATGAAAAACCAACTGGAGTATGTGTATATCGTTCCGCCTTTTACTTTTGATAGTTATATAGGGGCTACAGGTGTGAAGCGCCTGTTTGCTTCGGGTTGGAAAAATTTACAGGTGAATCAAAATGATACCCTCTATATTTCAGACCATGCCGACTGGAATGATATCCTGCAAGCCATTGAATATACCCAACCCCAGCAGGTATGGACGCTGCATGGGGATGGGAGCTATTTAAGAAAACACTTTGGCGATGCCATCATTGTAAAACTGTTAAATTAGGGTATGCTACAAGAGAATATCGACTATTACATTAACGAGGATGGCAATTTTGTTTTTACCAGGGAATATCACCTGAAGAGAGGTTTCTGCTGCAAAAACAAATGCCTGCATTGCCCCTGGGATTTTGGAAAACCCAAAGAAACAAAGCAGGTTAAAAAATAATTAAGCATATTTGCATTTAGCACCAATGCTCCTAAGCACATGCGTATCGAAGAGGAAATACAAAGCACAAAATTTGACGATAATTATCATAAGGCTGTAATTAATCTTAATTACACCTATGGCTGGTTAAATAACATTTTACGTGCCGAGTTCGAAAAGCATAACCTTACATCGCAGCAATTTAATGCGCTTCGTATATTAAGGGGGCAATATCCTAAGCCTGCCACAGTAAATTTGATAAAAGAACGGATGCTTGATAAAATGTCAGATGCTTCGCGTATTGTTGACAGGTTGGTTCAGAAAGGATTGGTTTCGCGCTGCACCAATAACCAGGACCGCCGTGCGGTTGATATCCGTATCAGCGACACGGGATTAAGTATCCTTGCAAAAATAGATGCTGAATTTAAAGCCAAAGATATCTTTAAAGATCACCTCACCGAAGAAGAAGCCGAAAATTTGAGCGATCTGCTGGATAAGTTGAGGGGGTAATTTTGAGGTAAAAGGAGAACAGTGACTGTCCATTAAAATCCAAGAAAAAATTTCACCTCAATTCAAAAAAGCCTTTTACCTTTTACCTTTACGCCTGTTTTAAAACCTTTACCCTTTCACCTTCTCTCTACAATTCACTCACAAACGCCAGTAACGCGATCCCCACCCCCATCAACACTGCTACCATTTTACGAACGGTAAACTTATGATCTGAGCTTGATTCAAATAAGATCGTAGTGGATATATGCAGGAATATCCCGATCACTACGCCCATTATCCGGCTGTAGTATTGTTGTAAATTGCCGATGCCACCGGTACTCAGGGTATTGCTGAAAAAATATCCGGCAGGCGCCATGATCGCAAATAGAACGACAAAAAATATGGTTCTGCTTTTTGTCTGCTTATTGGCAAGCAGCACGGTAGCCAGCGCAAATGCCGCAGGCACGTGGTGAAGGGCAATTCCCCAGACCAATTGATTTTGCCCCCCTTCTGCCAATGGCATACCTTCTAAAAAGGCATGGATACACAAACTCACCAGGATACCCAGGGGAAAAGCAATATGGTCGTGATCAGGCTTATGCATGTGGCCATGCTCAATACCTTCTGAAAATTGTTCCAGTACGATCTGGAACAGGAAACCGGCCAGGATAAACACACCCACATAATTATCATTGCCGTGATAAGCATCGGGTATCAAATGCAAAACCGTAATGCCAAACAGGTAAGCCCCGCTGAACGACAATACCAGCTTTAAATTTTTATGATTATCGCCCTTAAATAAAAACACAGACATCCCGCCCGAAAACGCGCCTAAGAATAATACAATAACTTTCCAGAGTGCCATTAAAAAGCGGGTTGTAATTTTTTAAATAATAAATAGAATAAGTAGCCCACCAGGATACCATACAAGGCCCCTGCCGTGACATCAAAAGGAAAGTGGACACCAACATATACCTGCGCAAAACAAATTGACCCTGCCCATAAAAAAGCCACCAGCCATATCCATCGCCATTTTCTAAAAAATACAAAGCTTAAAAAAGCAGCCGCAGCAAAATGATCGGAGGCATGGGTGGATGGAAAGCTGTACATCCCGCCGCAGGGTACACGGATAACCTCCGTTCGCGAGACAACGGGATCATGGCATGGCCTTAGCCTTTTAAACGTGTTTTTTCCCAAATGAACGCTGGTAAAATCAGCAAATCCGGCAGACAAGGCAAGCAATACGATGATGATGATGCCCTGCTTTTTATATCGCCACAGGCAAAAGATCAGGATAATTACATACAAAGGAATCCAGAATCTGGCATTGCGTAATATTGGCATCAGCCAATCAAAAAACGGATTGCTGAGATCGTGGTTAATAAAATAGAATAAATGGCGGTCAAGCTCTACCAGGTGTTCAAGCATGGGCATTTCGCAATAAAATATTAAACATGGAGAAGGATACGCCGATTATAAAACCATTCCTGCAACAATCGTGTTTAATACAGAAGCTGTAAATATAGCCAATAAAATGACGCTTAAACAATGTGATTTTATTCGGCAATCAGTCAAATATTCTTAATTTTGCCCACAAATAATTAAACATTTTGACGCTAATAAAATCAATTTCCGGGATAAGGGGCACCATCGGCGGTGCTGTTGGTGATGGCTTAACGCCATTGGATATCGTAAAATTCACTTCAGCCTATGGTACATGGGCAATCAAAAATTCAGGTATTAAAAAGATCGTGATCGGGCGTGATGCACGCGTATCGGGCGCTATGGTAAACAACCTGGTGATCGGAACTTTGCAGGGATTAGGTATTGATGTGATCGACCTCGGCCTATCCACCACTCCAACTGTCGAAGTAGCTGTTACCGGCGAACAAGCTGCGGGCGGTATCATACTGACTGCCAGCCACAACCCCAAGCAATGGAACGCGTTAAAATTACTTAACCATAAAGGGGAGTTCATCAATGATGCCGATGGCAAGGAAGTACTTGAAATTGCCGAAAACAGCGCTTTTAAATATGCCGATGTAAATGATCTGGGTAGTGTTACACTTGATAACACTTATCTGCAAAAGCATATCGACCAGGTATTGGCATTGCCGCTGGTGGATGTTGCGGCCATTACCAAAGCAAATTTTAATGTGGTAATTGATTGCGTTAATTCAACTGGGGGCATATTTGTACCTGCTTTACTGGAAGCATTGGGTGTAAAAACAGTGCATCAGCTTTATTGTGAGCCTGATGGTAATTTTCCGCATAACCCGGAACCATTACCCGAGAATCTGGTCGCCTTATCACAGGAAGTGATAAAAAACAGGGCCGACCTCGGTATAGCTGTCGACCCGGATGTTGACCGCCTATGTTTTGTTTGCGAAGATGGCAATATGTTCGGTGAGGAATATACCCTGGTTGCTGTTGCCGACTATGTTTTGAAAAATAAAAAAGGCAATACGGTTTCCAACCTGTCATCAACCCGTGCCTTGCGCGATGTGACTGAAAGTGCCGGTGGCGAATATTTCGCAGCTGCTGTTGGCGAAGTGAATGTGGTGAACAAAATGAAAGAAACCAACGCCATTATAGGCGGCGAGGGCAATGGCGGAGTGATCTACCCCGAGTTGCACTATGGTCGTGACGCACTGGTTGGTATTGCTTTGTTTTTGACCCACCTGGCTAAATACGGCAAATCTATTTCTAATTTGAGAAGCAGTTATCCGGGCTATTTTATATCAAAAAATAAAATTACGCTAACACCTGAAATGGATATCGATGCTTTGCTGCTTAAGGTGGAAGAAAAATATAAAAATCAGCCCCATTCAACTATCGATGGCCTTAAAATAGAGTTTGATAAAGAATGGGTACATTTGCGCCGTTCAAACACCGAGCCTATTATCCGCATTTATTCCGAAGGAAATTCAGAAACTGTTGCGGATAATTTGGCTAATAAGATCATATCTGATATAAAGGAAATTTTAAATTTAAACGATTGATTTATTGGTCTTAATTCAATAACTCACTAATTCACTCATTCACTAACTATATCAACATGCGTGTTTACTTAGATAATGCTGCCACCACCCCTATTGACCCGGAGGTTTTAAAAGAAATGTATAAAGTGATGGAGAACCAATATGGTAATCCTTCGTCTATACATGCGCACGGTCGCGAGGCAAGGGCGCTGATTGAAAGATCCCGTAAAACGATCGCTAATCTGCTGCACACCTCCCCTTCTGAGTTGTTCTTTACTTCGGGTGGTACTGAGGCTGATAATACAGCCATCAGGTGCGGTATAATCGATAACCAGGTAAAACACGCCATTACCAGTCGTTTGGAGCACCATGCGGTTATTCATACCCTGGAGTCGATGCAAAAAGCAGGATTGATCAAATTAAGCTTTGTTGATGTTGATACGAAAGGTAACGTTGATCACAATCACCTGGAAGATCTTTTAAAAAGCAATGAGCGCAGTTTTGTATCGTTGATGCACGCCAATAATGAGTTGGGCACCATTAGCGACATAGAACGTATCGGCGAGCTTTGCGAGCATTATAATGCCATTTACCATTCTGATACAGTGCAAACCATCGGGCACTATCAGCATGATCTGAGTAAACTGAAAGTGCATTTTATAGCCTGTGCCGCCCACAAGTTCCACGGCCCAAAGGGTATCGGTTTTTTGCACGTAAATCATCGTATGAAAATTAAGCCATTTATTTATGGCGGCGCGCAGGAGCGCAATATGCGCGGCGGTACCGAAAATATTTATGGCATTGTAGGTTTAGCAAAAGCACTTGAAATAGCTTATGCTAACATGGAGCAAACCCATACTCACATACAAGGCTTAAAATCCTATATGATCGATCAACTGAAAGAAAATATCTATGGAATTGATTTTAATGGTGAGACCGATCCGGCTAAAAGTTTGTACACCGTGTTGAACGCATCCTTCCCATGCAGCGACATGGCCGATATGCTATTATTTAACCTGGATATTGCCGGGATATCTGCATCGGGCGGCAGTGCCTGCAGTTCGGGTACAGATATTGGTTCGCATGTGCTCACCGCAATTGGCGGCGATCCGACACGCCCATCCGTACGCTTCTCATTCTCAAAATATAACACAAAACAGGAAGTAGATTATACTGTTGCTAAGCTTAAAGAATTGTGTTTGGTAAGTGCTTAACGGCAATCATTCATGGCAATTTTTTTTCTTTTTGAGAAAAGATGGAGAACGTCACTATAGTTAATAAACATCAACTACTAATAGTGGTGTAGTTATTTGTATAAACTTCTAAGCCTGATTTTATTTCAAATTAATCCCGAATCTTTCAATCGTTGAACAACAAGGTTTACATCAACCGTATCATTTTCATTTTTCAAATAGATTTCCGCAAGGAAAATAATTTCACGTACCAATACAACACAGGTGATAATTCTTGCCCCGCCAGATTTTCCTTTATTTGTTCCTGAAATAGCTAACCTGATTTTGTAAACATTATGTCCCAGGTCGGTACCTGTTGCCGGATTTTCCTTAAGCTTTGCTGATAGTTTAGTAATGTCAGATAAAATGCCTGGATGTTTTTTAGAAATGCGCTTTAGCTCTTTGATAAAGCCATCTGTGGGTATAACTGTAATCGCCACGTTAAGATAATTCGGCTAAAACTTCCTCGATAGTTTTGAGTTTGATTTTGCCTTCCTGGTGCAGTTTAATTTGTTCAAAAGATTTTTTTAACCGCTTATACATTGCCAGTTCAGCTTTATTCAAAGGTTTTTCAGTGCCGGTCGTGTTCCCGGTATATTCAACTTCATAGTTAAGTCCCAAAGCTTTAAATACTTCTAAAACTACCTTTTCTGATCTGCTGTTATCGATATCTACTGTTAGCCTCGTCATAATATCAAAATTACAAAATATTCTTTAATAACAATTATACAGAAAACCGGAAAGTCCTTCTGTTATTGTGTTCCAGATACCGTTTAATATTACTGACAAAACGGTGTCAGTACTTTACTCAATCCCTTTTCGTAAATTTGTATATAAACCTTGATCACTGTCAGGTCAAATTGTTTTGATGTGAAATTTATTTACCCGGCTCTTCATTGTTGCCCGTAAAAATTTCTAATTTCAATCCCGATTTCAATATTTAGCTGTTCATAACTAAACCATCATGAAGAATTTAAACTTATCGTTTAAAATACTACTGGCTGCGCTATTAGTATTGCCTTTTGCAGCATTTTCAATTGATACAAAAGATACCCGTATGCTGTCGCAGCCTGCTATCAGCAATGGGCGCATCGCATTTATTTATGCCGAAGACCTATGGGTTGCCAATACCGATGGTTCACAGCCACGCAGACTTACCGTTGATGAAGGGATCGAATCAAGTCCTTTCTTTTCCCCTGATGGAAAGCTGATTGCTTTTAGCGCCCAGTATGACGGCAACGTAGATGTATATGTGATCCCTGTTGAAGGGGGCATCCCAAAAAGGCTCACCTGGCACCCTGCAGCTGATGGGGTAAGGGGTTTTACACCTGATGGCAAATCGGTACTGTTTGCTTCACAACGAACAGTTTTTACCAACCGTTATGCCCAGCTATTTACCGTGCCTGTTACCGGAGGGAATGAAACCAGGCTGGAGATACCCAATGCCTACCATGCAACCTACTCGCCTGATGGTAAATGGATGGCCTACACCCCACTGCCAGAAGCGTTTAAGGAATGGAAACATTACCGGGGCGGTATGATTACCAATATCCTGCTTTTTTCATTTGCTGATAAATCAGTAACGAAGATCACCCAACCCGAGGGCGGCTGCAACGATACCCAACCTATCTGGATGGGCAACAAAGTATATTTCAGGAGCGATAGGAACGGCGAGTTTAATTTATTCAGCTATGACGTCGCCTCCAAAGAGATAAAACAATTAACTGATTTTAAAGATTTCCCGGTGCTGTATGCAACCGGCGGCGATGGTAAGATCGCATTTGAACAGGCCGGGTACCTGCATATTTTTGATCCGGCTACAGGTTCAGCTAAAAAATTAACCATAGGGATAGCAGCCGATCTGCTCGAACTAAGACCGCGATTTGTAAAAGGCGCTAATTATATCCGCTGGGCAGACATTTCGCCCTCAGGGTCGCGCGTGGTATTTGATTTCAGGGGCGATATCATCACGTCACCCGCCGAAAAAGGTGATCCCCGCAACCTGACCCAGACAACCGGTGCGCATGAAAAATTTCCTGCATGGTCGCCTGACGGTAAATCCATCGCCTATTTTTCTGATGCCTCCGGCGAGTACCAGTTATACATTAAATCACAGGATGGCAAGGGCGAACCTAAAATATTCAGCTTGAACGGTTCTGGCTTTTATGCCTATATCAAATGGTCGCCTGATGGCAAAAAGGTCAATTTTGTTGACAACGGTCGTACATTGTACGTATTGGATGTAGCCTCCGGCGCTATTACCAAAGTTGACGCGGACGAGATCTATACGCCGGGCCCATTCCGCGATATTGCGAACGATTGGTCGGGTGATAGCAAATGGGTCGCTTACACAAAAGTGTTGAACACGCAATTTCAGCAGGTTTATCTTTACTCGCTGGCGCAACACAGATCATTCCCGGTTACAGATGGGCTAAGTGATGCTTCCGAACCAAAATTTGACCGCGATGGTAAATTTCTCTACTTCTTTGCGTCAACCGATGCGGGGCCGGTAATTAACTGGTTTGATCAGTCGAGCATTGATTACAGGAAAACCAATTCTATCTACCTGGTCACGCTTCAAAAAAATACCATCTCGCCGTTTGCTAAAGAAAATGATGAAGAAGCAGCTAAAACGGAAGCCCCACAAAAACCTGCCGATAAAAAAGAGGCTGCTGAAGACAAAGACCTTAAAATTGATTGGGATGACATACGTGACAGAATCATAAATATCCCGGTTAAGGCGGGTAATTACACCCAGTTAGGCGTTGATAATAACGGCGACCTGCTTTATATTGTTAGTAGTGATGGCCCCCAGGTGATGCATAAATACAGCTTTAAAAAACGCGCAGATAGCGAAGTAACCGACATGAATGGTTATGTGCTTACAGCCGATGGTAAAAAGATGTTATTCTCAAGTGGTGGTAAATGGATCGTCTCATCTGCTGGTGATAAACCTGAACCCGGCAAGGGCATGGTCAATACAGAGGCCATAGAAGTAAAAATTGATCCGCCGGTTGAGTGGGCCAATATGTTTGATGAAGCCTGGAGGGTTAACCGCGATTATTTTTATGATCCGGGTATGCACGGCGTTAACTGGGCCGCTATGAAAAAGAAGTACGCGGTTTTTCTTCCCGACCTTTCTTGCCGTAGTGATCTTAACCTGCTGATACAATGGATGTGCAGTGAATTATCGGTTGGCCATCACCGGGTAGAAAATTTTGGAGACCGTTTATACAACGCTAAAATGATACACGGGGGTTTATTAGGGGTGGATTATGAATTGGCAAACAATCGCTTTCGCTTCAAAAAAATATACGGCGGACTAAACTGGACACCCGATCTTCGATCACCTTTAACAGAGCCCGGCGTTAATGCAAAAGAGGGCGATTATTTATTAGCGGTTAACGGAACAAATGTATCCGCCACCGATAATATTTATCAATACTTTGAGGATACAGCGGATAAAATTGTTGAATTGACCATTGGCCCTAACCCAAATTACGAAGGCTCGAGAGTGGTTAAAGTAGTACCGGTTGCCAATGAATATGCCCTTAGAAATCGTGATTGGGTTGAAAACAATATGCGCAAGGTTACAGAGGCAACGCATGGACAGGTAGCTTATGTTTATGTACCTAACACTGCCGGAGAAGGGCACGAATATTTTAAACGCTATTTTTATCCGCAGGCCAATCGCAAGGCCATCATAGTGGATGAACGTTTTAATGGCGGCGGGCTGCTTGCCGATTATTACATCAATTTATTATTGAACCCTTACCAGTCCTATTGGCACATGCGCTATGGCAAGGACCTGAAAACACCATCCGCATCCATACAAGGTCCAAAAGTGATGATCACGGATGAAACAGCAGGCTCGGGCGGCGATATGCTGCCCTGGATGTTCAGGAAATTTAAAGTGGGTACCTTAGTGGGTAAACGCACCTGGGGCGGGTTAGTTGGCATATTAGGCTACCCTGAGTTTATTGATGGCGGCGACGTAACAGCGCCAAACCTGGGCATCTGGACAAAAGACGGCTTTATCGTTGAAAATGTGGGTATTCCACCGGATATCGAAGTGGAGCAAACACCTTCTGATGTAATCAACGGCAAAGATCCGCAACTGGAAAAAGCAATAGAAGTTGCTTTGAAAGAGTTACAGCAAAATCCGCAGACAGAGCCGGTAAGGCCGCCGTTCCCGGTTAAAGTAAAAAATTAAAGAAAGTATTAATATATAGTCCTAAATAAACCAAAGAATTGATGCTGAAATCAATATAGTAAAGCAAGGATACATACAAAAGAAACGGGCTGCCTTTTGAAAGACAGCCCGTTTCTTATTTTTAAAGTCTCTCCGCTAACCAGCGGAGGAGATTATTCACAAGTTATTTGATTTTCATAGGTGTTCATGAGGGGCTTCGCCGTTTAGAGGGGGCCCATCATTTTCAAAAAAGTCGCTAATTTCTCTTTCATCTCCCTTCGGTCAACTATAAAATCAAGGAAACCATGCTCCAATACAAATTCAGCAGTTTGGAAACCTTTTGGTAAGTCTTTCTTTATCGTCTCTTTAATAACCCTTGGCCCTGCAAAACCTATTAGTGAACCGGGTTCAGCAATATTAATATCGCCCAGCATCGCATAAGATGCGGTTACACCACCTGTGGTGGGGTCGGTAAGCAGGGATATGTAAGGTATTTTAGCTTTAGCAAGTAAAGCCAGCTTAGCCGATGTTTTAGCCATCTGCATCAATGAAAATGCGGCCTCCATCATACGAGCGCCACCTGATTTAGAGATTACCAAAAGCGGCACCTTATGTTCTAAACAATAATCAATAGAGCGGGCGATTTTTTCGCCGACAACAGACCCCATAGAACCGCCAATAAAATTAAAATCCATACAGGCTATCACCAGGTCCTGCCCGTCAATTCTGCCTACACCTGCGCGCAGGGCATCATTAAGGCCGGTTTTGGTAATGGTTTCGGCAAGCCTGTCAACATATTTCTTGGTATCCTCAAAATGCAGCGGATCGCCTGAACGCATATTGGGGTCAAGCTCAACAAACTCGTTATCGTCAAAAAGAATAGAAAAATATTCCTTCGATCCAATTCGGATATGATAGCCGCAATAGTGGCAAACATATTGGTTTTCAACCTGTTCAGAGTAGTGCAGTGGTTTTTTACAATTCGGGCACTTGTTCCAGATACCATCGGGGGTTTCCTTCTTCTCCTCAGTGGTCGTAATTATCCCTTTTAATTCTCGTTTAAACCAGGTCATTTCGTTATCTGTATCTTCCAATTTAGCACAAAGGAACGAAAAATATTACACAACTTGTCAAGCAATTAAAGGTTATGACGATTGCAAAACTCTCAAATATTTTAACCCGTTAGTAAAATATTAAAATACAGCTTTTTGAATATCGATATTTTACAATAAGTTTAATCTAACCGGGCTTTAATGGGAAAATGCTAAATAAACTTACTGATCAGTAATTATTAGATACTTAATGGCTTAAATCAGGAAATTTTATAACTTCGAGGCCCAAATAAACGCTATGGATTTAAAAAATTATAAAGGTGTTCTGCACGGCGACCAGGTGCAGGAACTGTTTGAAATTGCTAAAAAGCATCAGTTTGCATTACCTGCGGTAAATGTAATAGGCACCAATTCAATAAACGCTGTTATGGAAACAGCGAAAGCGGTCAATTCACCTGTAATCATACAGGTATCACACGGAGGTGCACAGTTTTATGCCGGTAAATCACTGGATAATTCTAAGCTGCAGGCTTGCATTTTAGGTGGTGTTTCTGCTGCAAGGCACGTGCATTTGTTGGCTGAGCATTATGGCGTGGCCGTGATCATGCATACCGATCATTGCGCTAAAAAATTACTACCCTGGATAGACGGGTTGCTGGATTACGGCGAAAAATTCTTTGCCGAAACTGGCAAACCACTGTTTTCATCGCACATGCTTGATCTTTCAGAAGAGCCTTTGCATGAAAATATCGAAATATCGGCCAAATATTTAGCCCGTATGGCTAAAATGGGCATGACCCTCGAAATTGAGCTTGGTGTAACCGGCGGCGAAGAAGATGGTGTTGATAACAGTGATGTAGATAGCTCACGCCTATATACCCAGCCAGAAGACGTAGCTTACTCTTACGAAGAACTTTCAAAAGTAAGCCCGCGCTTTACCGTTGCTGCGGCATTTGGTAACGTGCATGGCGTTTATAAACCAGGTAATGTAAAATTACAGCCGGTTATTCTGCATAACTCCCAGGAGTATGTAAAAAACAAATACAGCCTTGCTGCTGAAAAACCGATCAACTTCGTATTCCATGGTGGATCAGGTTCTAGCCAGGCCGAGATACGCGAAGCAATATCTTATGGGGCTATCAAAATGAATATCGACACTGATATGCAATGGGCTTTCTGGGAAGGTATTAAAGATTATTACCAGTCAAAAGAAGGCTACCTGCAAACACAGATCGGCAGCCCGGATGGAGAAGATTCACCAAACAAAAAATACTACGATCCGCGTGTATGGCTGCGTAAAGGTGAGGATACCTTTGTTAAACGCTTGACCTCAGCTTTCGAGGATCTGAATTGTATTGATGTGAACAGCAAATTATAAGGTTAAAGGCGAAAGGTCATCTTTTTGCTTTTGTCTTTCGCCTTTCGTTTTTTACCTTTCGCCTTTTACCTTTCACCAATAAAAGTATGTCTCAAAAGGTACAAGTAAGCAAAGTAACTGCCCCTGCCGATCTTGAAATAGTGTTCGCCATCAGGCGCGAGGTTTTTGTAGGCGAACAAAATTGCCCGCCCGAACTGGAGTGGGAAAATGAAGATGTATCCAATCATTTTTTAGCGACGGTTGATGGTGTACCTGCCGGGGCATCCCGCTGGCGCAAAACGGATAAAGGTTATAAACTGGAGCGTTTTGCTGTGCTAAAAAAATTCAGGGGCAATGGTATAGGACAGGAACTGGTAAGAACTGTTCTGAATGACCTACCCGCAAATGCTGATTATATATACCTGCATGCCCAAATAGATGCCGTTACTTTATATGAGCGGTTTGGCTTTGTAAAAACCGGCCCCGAATTTGTTGAAGCCGGTATAAGGCATTACCCTATGAAAAAAGAGTAATACCCTGTTTACGCTGCCAGTATTACGCTGTCTTCCTTTTGCTTCCGTTTCAAGACCAACGCACAGATAATAGTCACGATCAACCCCACCGGTAGTATTTCCCCATAAGTAAACATCGCATTATAAAACGGATTTTTATAGAGCTGGCTGTAATGCCGCATATCAGCAGCCTGTTTTTGTATCTCGGCCTGGCTGGCGCCGCTGGCTTTTAGTTTAACAAGCATTGCCGCTGCATATTTATCAATATAATCAGGGACGAAGTAATAATAATCAACCATCCACACCAGCACATAAATGGTAGATGCGATCAAGGTGATCATCAACCCGATCTTAAAGGCTTTGCCAAAAGTGATAATACCATCATTTTGCTTATCCCGGTAATTTTTTACACCAACGAATACCATGGAAAAAGCTACCAGCATGGTGGTATATCCCAGCAGTAAACTTCCCTCAGCTTTAAAAATGCCGAACATAGCGACCCACATCCACGAGGTAACTATTATGCCGGCGATCAGTCCGCAAATAATAATGATCTTTTTCATTGTTTAATGTTTTTGTTTGCTCAAAATTGATGAACAGGAATTTATTTACAGTCATACTTTAGGGTGATTTTATCCTAAAGCCAGCATTTTAGTACTATAGTATGAGTAAATTTAAGGAATCAGGCTCAACCGTTTGGCCATCTCGACCGCTTGTGTCCGCCTTTTCACTTCCATTTTCTCAAATATTTGTGCCGAATGGGTTTTGATGGTATTGAGTGATACAAATAATTTTTCAGCGATCTCCTGGTTACTCAGGCCTTCGGCCATTAATTGCAGCACCTCCAACTCGCGCTTGCTGAGGTTCAGCTTGCGAAGTTCATCCTGGTTGATGGTAAAATCGCCATTGGGGGATGCAAATACTTCCTTCTCAACAATAACGGTATGAATTTTTGGCTTACGAAGTTTCAGGGCCAGCCAAATACCAAGGGCAGTAAAGATCACCGCAATCAAGCCCGCATATAATTCCAGTTGGTTATCGATAATAATAAAACGCATCTCCAGCCATTTTAATAGGAATATTAAAAAAGCCAGCGCCACACCATAAATAATGATTTGCCTGTTTTTTGCCAAGGGGTTATAGATCAATATAAACTAATCTAAAAGTAATAAACTCAGTCGTTATTTCGAATGTGGATGAATCCCAAAATCAAGCAAATCCTTACATCCTAAAAATCAAGGTTCAGACAATTTTACAGCACCAACTCCCCATACAACTTCTCCAAAGTCTCCGCAGGATCAACACTTAACCCCGGATGCACTTTCGAGGTTTGCACCACCGTACTCCGTGTAGCCGTAAGCCAACGGAAACGCGATGGCATATCCAGTTGAGCTATTGGACCGCCTTCTTTACTGCCGTGGCAAATTTCGCCGAATGAATGTAAGTGATTTTTCAGGTCAACAATATCTATCCGGTTCGAGAATGAGCACAATCGCTCGTCATTAACCGCGCACATACATTGCAGGAACTTCATTTTAGCGCAATACAGTATCACCCCTACATTGAGGAACTCCTCGCGCTCTACCTGCGGCACCACGCGAATTACGGCATACTCAAATAAGTGCTTCTCTTGCATCTTGTGCTTCTTTTACAAAAATATGCGAATTGCTTAACCTCGTCTCTAAAAATTGCGCGTATATCTCGCGTACAAGGTCGGGCGAATCATGCCACTCGCCGCTGATCCATTCATCAGGTATCACCGAAACAATGGAACGGATACAATCAGAACTTAATATCGACCTGAACTCTGCATCAACCTCATCCAACTCAGATGCCTTTGATAATAATACATGATCTTTTACCTGTACAAATGGCCTTTTAGCCTGTTCTTCCCAATTGTCCCAACTATGATGAAAATATAATGCCGCGCCATGGTCAATTAGCCATAATTCTTTGTTCCAGGTGAGCATATTGGTATTACGCGGCGTGCGGTCAACATTTGTCAGCAGGCAATCGAGCCAAACGATTCGCGAGGCCAATTTTGGGTCGACAGGCGTAACCGACTGGTCAAAAGTGATAGCGCCCGAAAGATAATGCAGCCCTAAATTAAGCCCTACACTTGCTTTTAACAGGTCCTGTATTTCCTCATCGGGTTCCGTACGGCCAAATGCGGTATCCAAATTGGCAAATACGATCTCGGGTATTTTTAGTCCCAATGTCCTGGCTATCTCGCCACCAATCAGCTCTGCTATCAGCGCCTTAACGCCCTGTCCCGCTCCGCGAAATTTGATCACATATAAAAAGTCGTCATCCGCCCCGGCAATAGCAGGCAGTGAGCCGCCCTCGCGCAATGGTGTTACATAGCGGATCACATTTACGGTACGAAGCTGGCGCGTATTATTCATTGAATTAGTGATGGCTTGAAATTAGGGCAAATTTTCGGGATATGAGGAACTCTGAGATATTTTTTAATTATAATAGTACTATGTATTGGATAGTACTATTATTTTACATATGTTTGTTTCATTAAACAACACTCAAATGAAACAAATAAAAACTTTACTCCTGCTTATGGTACTGGCAGTATCATTTACGGCCTGCCACTTCGGAAGGCGTCATACGATCATTGTTGAAAACAGCAATAACAATTATGTAAGAATAGAATATTCAGGTCGTGTATATTTTAACCACGACGGCACCGCCATTAGCAGTATTTCGCCCGGCGGGTATGTAAAATTTGAACATAACGACCGCAAACTGGAAGCTGAAAATAATAACCAGGGCGGCGTAACGTATGAACTATATGATAACGGCGAAAGATTGAGCATGAATGATGAAGGCAAAAGATTTATAGCCGAGGCCGTGCAAATGATGATGAAAAAAGGCCACACCCCACCAAACGGCAGATAAATCATAAACTTATTACCTAATATTGTTGATCAAAAAGGAAATGATCAGCATCGAAATAGCTTCCGTAGCAGACATTGAGGAATTGACCCGTGTTGAAATTGCAAGCAAACTGCAATCGTTCCCCGAGCACATGGACGAGGTTGCAATAGACTATGCTACCCGCCTGTACCGATGGCAAACCTACTTTAATGGCGAAAGCCCCGCCAGTTCTAAACCGGAGCGTATAGTTTTTAAAGTTGTAAAGGATGGGCAGATAGTTGGGTTTATTGCGGGCCACCTCACCAATCGTCATAAAGATAGCGAGATACAGAACTTCTACCTATTAAAAGAAGACCAACGCAAAGGTATCGGCAGTAATCTTTTAAAAAGCCTGATCCCCTGGCTGATCAGTCATGGTGCAAAAAGCCTCTGCGTGGGTATATTCCCCGAAAATCCTTACCAGGCATTTTACCTTAAATACGGCGGCGCATACCTCAACCCGCATTGGATATTTTGGGACGATCTGCCCTTGTTGCAAAACAAGATCAGTGAAGGGGCTTAGCCTCTCGCAGCCTCTTCTAAAATCGCAATATCCAGCTTAGCCATTTTAAGCATGGCTTCCATTACCCTTTTTGATTTTGCAGCATCCTTACCCTGTAATAATTCGCCTAAAATATTGGGAACAACCTGCCACGACAAACCGTATTTATCCTGCAACCAGCCGCAACGGTCTGTTCTTCCGCCTTCAGATAGTTTATCCCAAAAATGATCCACTTCTTTCTGCGTTTTACAATGAATAAAAAACGACACAGCCGGTGTGAAACTGAATACCGGGCCGCCGTTTAAGGCATAGAATTCTTGTCCGTTAAGTTCGAATGTAGCTGACATCACAGATCCATTAGGGCCTGGCCCTGCCTCTCCATAACGCGTTACGTTTATAACCTTTGAGTCCTTAAAAATAGATATATAAAAATTCATTGCTTCTTCAGCCTGACTATCAAACCAAAGGAATGGGGTTATTTTCTGCATAGGTAGTTTAGTTTTATAGAACAAACATACCATGAGAAATCAACATTATAAAGGTGTGTATGCGACATTAAAGAAGGGTAATTATGACAGCCTAATTGATGCCTGATAAAATATTAGTCGCATTTGTGACATCAAGCGCAGCCAAACTATTATAAGCGTTGGTCAATTTTAGTTCGGTTGCGGCATCTGCTTTATATTTTTTGCGCAGGGTGAACCATTTATAAATTAGTTGCAGCTCGGTTTGGGTATAACTGACGCCCGTATATTGCTGTATGGTTACCAGGAAATCAAAATTAAAATCAAGCGTCGGTTCGATCATAGTCCCCTCACCATAGTCATTCCAGGTGATTAGTTGCAGGTAAGGCAGGTTACTGCTTTTAGCCAGGCTGAGCGTACTTTGCAAAGTAGTGGTACCGTTATGATCGATCACAAAAAGGGTATTGCCCCATCCGCCCTGCATATAAAAATCCTTAAAACCGGGGTATGTACCGGCAAAGGCTGTCCCTAAACCCGGCGCACGGTTTTGGTAAAAATTTTGCAGATCGGTCAGGTTACCCGAATTTACCCATGCAAACTCTCCGCTGCTACTGCTGCCCGGGACGTTGCCCTGGTACTCAAGCGATAATAAACGTGGTTTTGTACTCAAACCGGAAAATGCTTGTTGCCAGTCGTTGGTTGTTTTCATTCCCTGCGGACCGAAGCAAAGCAGCAAGGGCTGACTATTCACTTTAATATAGCTGCTGCTATTAAAATATTGCGATTGCAGGTAAGCAAAATCCTGCTGCGCCGCGGTTACGGTATCAATGTTCGCTATTGATTTTACGTGGCCCAACGTTTGATCTTCATAACAAATGCCAAACTGCAAACCGGCATAGGGCATCCTGTTAAACAGCGAATCGGTATTACGTTTAACAAGGGGATAGTCAAGTACATTATGCGTACCATACCAATCTACGATCACGCCATCAATACCCGCATATTTCATCAGCAATAAATGATAATCGATCACATCCCTGTCCGAACTTGCATAAGGCCCTATCATCGGGTAAAACCACGATGCGATCTGGCGGCGCCCGTTGGGTAATATAATATCCGGGTTTTCATTAGCCATCGTCCAGTGTTGCCCCCAGTTGCCCGTGCCCGAAGTAGTTTTATCCTCGAACCAGGCCATATAGTGTACAAATACCTTTTGGGCATTGGTTTTAACAACTGGTTTAGCCCCGGTAGTTACCACAACAACGGTTGTATCCACAGGCTTTTTAGTTACTACAGGTGCAGGCGAGTTACCACTTTTTGAGCAACCGAAAAATACAAGGGATATGACGAGTATCGGGTATAATTTGTTCATTAATTAAAATTTTAGCCCCCTCTAAATCTCCCCCTGTTGGGGAGACTTTTTAAAGCCCTCCCTTCCGGGGAGGGTTTGGGTGGGGCTGTTTCTATTTATAAAACTTCAACCCCTTATCCTCCGCAGTAGCAGGTTTTATGCTGATGGCCGCGCCGCCGCCTTTGGCTAATTTCAGGTTTAATTTTGTTCCTTCATTCACCAGGTATTTGGTGATCTTGTACGCTTCAGGGTTTTGTTTCCAATCCGCATCGTCCGCATCCGCATAAATGGTAGCCACGTATTTTTTATCCTTGTCTAAAAAGCTTAAAGATACACTTGTATTACGGTTATTTTCATCCGTTATCGCACCGATGAACCAATCCGATGTACCTTTTGCCTTGCGGGCAATAGTGATATAATCTCCGGGCTCTGCTTCCAGTACTTTAGTATCATCCCAATCGGTAGCTACATCCTTGATGAATTGAAAAGCATCCATGTGTTTCTCATAATTCTCGGGCAGATCAGCAGCCATTTCCACCGGACTGTACATGGTGATATACAAAGCCAATTGCTTAACCAACGTAGTATGCACCTGTCTGTCAGGGTCTGATGTGTAGTTTTTTATTTTAAATATGCCTGGAGTATAGTCCATTGGGCCACCCATCAGCCTGGTAAAAGGCATAATAGTTTCATGTTCAGGTTTATTACCCTGTCCGAAAGCGTTATACTCGTTACCCCTCCCCGATTCGCAAGCCATCCAGTTTGGATAGGTGCGCTGCAAACCAGTGGGCCTTACAGGCTCATGCGAATCAAGCATGATATGGTAGTCGGCTGTTTTTTGCACTACCCTTATGTAGTGGTTTACCATCCA
This sequence comes from Bacteroidota bacterium, assembly GCA_013286565.1. Taxonomy (GTDB): domain Bacteria; phylum Bacteroidota; class Bacteroidia; order Sphingobacteriales; family Sphingobacteriaceae; genus Mucilaginibacter. The sequence goes on along the minus strand of JABDFM010000012.1, from coordinate 8,010 downwards.
TTGTCCGTCGTGATGTTCACCGCGGGGAATGATTTTGCCTACATACCCTGTTTTTACTGAGGTATAGCCATACTTATTCATAAAACGATAGGAAGTATCCATCTGGCGCTCATAATCTGTAGCAGAGGCGGATGTTTCATTATGCATAATAAGATGGACGCCTTTAGATACTGCATAAGTAGTCAGCTCTTTCACATCAAAATCAGGGTATGGCGTAACAAAGCTGAATACGTTCTCCTTCCAGTTGCCAAACCAATCTTCCCAGCCTACGTTCCATCCTTCAACCAAAACTCCTTGTATGCCATTAGCGGAAGCAAAATCGATATACTTTTTCACATTGGCTGTATTAGCGCCATGCGTACCATTGGGGATCAATTTTCCATCTGCCGAAAGAGTATCCGGGTCGTTTGAATAGCTCCAGGTACTTTTACCGGTCTGCATTTCCCACCAAACACCCACAAATTTCATCGGCTTTATCCATGAAGGGTCCTGTATTTTTGAAGGATCATTCAGGTTCAGTATCATTTTTGAAGCCAAAATATCTGTTGCTTTATCGCTCACGATAATGGTGCGCCAGGGGGTTTTAAACGGTGCATGAACGTAAGCTTTATTGCCCACCGCATCCGGCACCAAATTGGCCGTAAGCTTATAGGTACTGTTGTCAACGTGCAGTTGCATAGCAGGGAAATTCACCAATGCAGCCTCGTGTATATTGATATACAGGCCATCCGCTGTTTTCATCATCAATGGTGTTTGCACCGCATAGCGGTCGGGTGCTACCCTTACGGCAATATCTGTGGACGCATTCACCATCGGCAGATTATCGATCTCACTTATCTTTGACGTTGTATATTGGTATTCATTGGTATCATAATCCCCCGGTATCCAGAAAGTCTTGTGATCGCCGGCAAGGCTAAAGCTGGTCAGCTCATTTGAAACCACAAAGTATTTTAAACCGGGTTGTTTGGGGAATTCATAACGAAACCCTACCCCATCTTCAAAAACCCTGAAAATGATATTCAACAACCGGTTAGGGCTATTTTTTTGTTTAAGGTGAACGATCACTTGCTCGTAACGATTACGGATACTGCTCACTTCGCCCCAAACAGGTTTCCAAATCTCATCAACTGAACTGTGTTCAGAACTGATTAAGATAAAGTGTTTATCAAAAGCACTGTCGTTAGCCAGCGTAAAACCCATAGCCGATGGTTTAATAACAGCCTTATCTCCATAATAAACGGCATAAACAGGTTTTCCTTCCCCATCAAGCATAAATTCAAGCTTCACCCTATTCATGCCTGCACGAATGGGTTGGTCGTTTTGGGCCCTTACATGACTAAATATTAACAGGCTAAATAAACAGATAAATATTTTTTTCATTATTGTGTTGTAATAATCTTTCGTTCATTAATAAATCGCGGATTATATTCATGTGAATACTCCGGCGTAAAACCTTTAAACAGATCATCATAAAATCTATAAAATTCACTGCTGAAGGTATAAGTGAGCCGGTCTGACCTGTAAGGCTTATCGGTGATCCCTTCAGGCGTGCTAAATTGAAGGGATGTGCGTCCACCACGAATGACGGCTACCTGTACAGGCCCAGGCTGCATTGGAAACTTTGTAGAAACAAACCCGGCAGCAACATCTTTTACTTTGTCATTCACCCTCAGCTTCCCTTTTACCGGAAGCATTGTCACCACTTCAATGGAATCTTCCCAGGATTGGGGAATCACTTCCTTTTGAAAACTCACCACCGGGATATTATAGGGATAAGGCTTTACATTGTGTTTGTACTTTTTAAAAAACACGATCGCCACATCCCGGTCAGCATAGGGCGACGGTAAGGATTTCCATACGCTTTTGTAATAATTGAGCAATATAGAAAAGCCTTCATTATGATTGATCTCCGGCGCCAGGTGATGACCCTCGGGATAATCATTCCAGGTGATCACATTAATGATCGGTGCATCTTGTTTGATACCAAATTCAAATAGTTTGCGAAAATTATAGGATAACCCGGTGGTGATGTATTTACGCTCCACATTTGATATCCCGGCACTTACCGCGTCACCTACCTGGTGATACATATTCCAGGTGCCTTTTTTAAGCAATTTTGAGGTATAAAAATCGCTGAAAACAGAAGCCGTAAAAGTGCGATGACGCAGCTTACATTCCGCTGCCACCATGTTGCCCAAATAATTATTATCATAAGGCAAGGTCCATATCCAGGTTGCAGGGAAGTAATCCAGGAAATGATCAAGTTCTTCCTTGCTGATCTCTTTATTAATAGTAAAAACACAGGCAAAGCGTTCGTGTACTGCATTGGCAAGCCGTTTGTATGCGCGGGCAATATAAAACTGATCGGGTAAGCCTTGTTTGTCTGCCGGGATATCTGCCAAATGCTCACCATCCCATTGGTAAATCACCAACCTGCCGTCCGGTGTGCGCAACCAATGCGAATTATTGCGGCCAACCTCATCCATGATACTGTTTATCCGCTTTGAAAACTCTTCGATCTTTAAAGCTTCGGTACCTCCGTCTGGATGTGATATACAGAATGTGAATTTAAAATTGATCTGCTTTTTATCGGCTACCCTGAAATACGCTTTAATAATATCATCCCATTTAGGGTTATGTAAAATATAATAAAACTGGAAACCATCGATCCCCGACCTGATCGCAGCACGCATTTCAAATTCAACCGTTTCGTCAAGGGAAGCATTTGCCAATAAACTGTCTTCCATCGGTTTTACCTGTGTGAGTCCACCTAAACCTGATGAGCTATTTCCTTTAGCGGAATAATAGTCAGGATTGCAACTATCCTCAAGTGGATGTCCTTTATAGCGGATGATATTGGTCATGCAATGCGCAATAACCATTTTTTGACCAGTAAGGGGCAAACTGTATTCCGGAAGATCCTTCAATGAATCCTGCGCATAGGTAGTGCTGCATAACAGCATACCCATGGCGGACAAAAAAAGGCAACGTCTTTTCAGAAGATCAAAAATCTGGTGCATAGCGCGGGTTTTAAATATGCAAAGGCATAACAAAAAAGTGTAAAGCCATCTCACCTGCTTTACACTTAATTAATCAACTATATACTAATAACCCGGGTTCTGTTTGGCCTTGCTGTTTGAATTCATTTCACTCAGTGGGATAGGCCATACATAAGATTTATTGTCGTCCCATGCTATCGGGCCGTTAAGATTAGCAGCCGTTACATAGTATGCTGCTTCGGATTTGCCTATCTTCCAGCGGCATACATCAAACCACCATGATCCTTCGTTAAACAACTCAGCCCAACGCTCGTAATAAAGCGGGTTTTTACCCAAAACCGGATCATTTATAGCAACAGTATTATCTGTAACAGATTGATAATCAATTGGAGATGCGGCATTAATAGCTAAGCCGTAGGCCCTGCGTTTAACTTTGTTTAAATACTCGAGGCCCGTTGCAGCATCACCACCCTGTATAGATGCTTCAGCATATAACAAATACACATCAGCCAGGCGCAGCATGTAATAATCACATGCATCAGCTACACTACCTGTGCCTGAAGGATTACCAGTACCGTTGCCTTCGTTATAAGTTATCGGAGCGTATTTTCTTACTGCCCATCCGTAAACATTCGGATTTCCGGCAAATTGTCCCGGTTCAGCAACCTTAGCCCATGTTACACCATCAAATTGAACCGAGTCAACCCAGGGTTGCAAAGCGTTTACATATAAACGGGGATCGGCTGTTTGATTGGCCCGCACCTGCAACGCCTTTTGCTGATAAACAGGGTCCATTATCAATTGCTGGTTATAAAACGTTGGCCCTATGGCTGGTTTATAGTTAGGATTACTTACAAGGCTGAAAGCGCTGCCGATTGAATATCCGAAACGCAGCACATTCATGTCATGAAAAAACTCATTACCATATCCTAATGGCTGTATATTGCCCACCGTTCCATCAAAAGGGACAAGCGCCCCACTTGGTGATTTATTAAATCCACCAAATGTAAATGGTGACCAGATCAAGCCGTTAATAGTGGCCGAATTCGCAGCACCGCTATAAACACCGTAACCACCTTTTGAATCGGGGTCAACATATAATTCAAACAATGACTCCGTATTGAATTTATTTTTACCATTGAACGCATCGTGATAGGTGCTATAAGGCATCAATATTTTTCCGCTCCTGGTTATCACATCCAGCAACGTTGTTTTTGCATTGGCCCAATCCTGGGTATATACATAAGCTTTCCCTAATAAACCCTCGGCACTAAATTCAGTTACACGTGCCAGGTCGGCAGGGCCCCAAACTTGTCCCTTTAATAATAACTGGGCTTGTTTAAAATCATTGATGATAAAAGCCCAGGTATCCTTTACTGACGAGCGCGCCACCTGCGTACTTGCAAGGTTGGTTGGTAAGCCATTATAAATAGGCACCCCCATCATATCGCCATTTGCTCCGCCCGAGCCCATGTAGCTTGCGCCATAAAGGCATTCCAATTCCATATAATACCATCCGCGCAGGCAATAAGCCTGGCCCAGAATCAGGCTTACGTTTTGCTTATCAGCAGCGCTTAGACTGGGGTTTAGCGTCATATACTGATTTGCAGCATATATTGTAACATTACAATCCTTTACGCCTACATACAATGCCGCCCAGGCTGCACCGGCGTAGTTGTTACCGGCGGTAAGGTTGGTATTAGCCATTTCATTCCATGCAGGGTCGCCACCATATACAGAGTTTACCGTGTGCATTGAATTGGACAATGCCTTTGGTAAAAACCAGAAACCAAACAAGCCCGGATCGCGAAGGTTAGCATAAGCAGACACCAATATGGTTTGCAGATCATTGATGGTTTTAGGATAAGTGCTCGTACTGAACGAGTTGGTGGGCCCAACATTTTTCGGGTCCTTTTTACAGCCGGTTATTAGTACAACCGCCAGTATTGCTATATATATTTTCTTTAACATCTTGATAAATTTTGAAAGTGAATATTAAAAAGTAAGATCAATACCTGCTGAATAAATCTTTGTTTGCGGATAATTAGTAACCGCGTCTATCCCCTGGGTAGTAACCGAACCATAACCTGAAGTGGTGTATGAACTACCTAATTCGGGATCGAGGCCTTTATATTTGGTGATGGTAAATACATTATTTGCCATTACAAATATCCTTGCCTTTTTAATAAATAGCTTCTGTAACAGGCTGCTGGAAAATGTATAGCCAAGTTGCGCATTCTTCAATTTCAGGTAACTGCCGTTTTCAACAAAGTAGCTGTTCACTGACGAGTAGTTCTGATTTGGATCCAATGCCTGTGAGCCATTTGCGGCTAAGCCCAATAAACGGGGCTGTGAAGTGAGGCCATTGCTGCCAAGGAATGAATCACCAAATACTTTACTGGTAGTGTTACCATCCTGGAAGAGAGATTCTTCATAAGCTTTTACACCGTTAAATAACTGCACACCCTGTACACCGTTGAATAACAGGCCCAGGTCAAATCCCTGGTAATTCAAATGAATATTGATACCGTATATCAATTTAGGGTTTGGATTGCCTATCACCTGCTTGTCGTTCTGATCAATAACCCCGTCACCATTCACGTCCTGATATTCAAGGTCACCAGCCTGGGCTGTATTCCCATTAACCTTTTGGTGGGCTGCCTGTGCATCCGTCTGGAATATGCCTATTACTTTATATCCGTAGAATTGGCCAAAAGGCTGACCGGCTTTAGTCATGGTAATGGTTTGATTCGACATTTGGTTATATTGCTGATCGCCATTGTTGTACCAGTTATATCCATCATATAAGGTTCCTGTAGCTGTACCGCTTAAACTAATTACCTTATTTTTATTAAATCCGGCATTCACACTAACATCATACCCCAGTTTTCCAATTTTATCACGGAACCCTGCCGAGAAGTCGAATCCCCGGTTATTCACTTTGCCTACGTTGGCATAATAAGGCTGGGTAAAACCTGTACTGGTTGGCAGTTGCAAAGGGTACAACATATCTTTAGTATTTTTATTATACCATTCCACCGTAAAATACAGACGCCCTTGTAAAGCTTCACCATCTAAACCAATATTGGTTTCAGTAACAGTTTCCCAGTGTACATTAGGGTTGGCCAGTAAAGTAAGTGTGTTAGCTATCTGGAACGATTGCCCCGGTGCAAAGCCCTGTGCACCACCAGAAATACCGCTGGTAAGCTGATTTTGCTGGTAATTAGATGAATACCTGTACTGAGGAATAGCGCTATTACCCAGTGAGCCATAGCTACCACGTAATTTAAGGGAGTTGATAACATTGGTTAACCCTTTGAAAAAACTCTCGTCGCTTATATTCCAGCCTGCAGAAGCGCCGGGGAATACCCCTCTTACTTTACCAGGGCCAAACTCAGTAAAGTTGGCATCTTGCCTTATGGAAGCCGACAAGTAATAACGGCCGGCATAGTTATAGTTTATCCTCCCGAATTGCGATTTAATGAGGGTATTAGGATCGTATGTTCCCAAAAGCGCGGGTTGAGATGTTGACGTTGCAACATAAGTGTAACCATTGAGGGCATTTGAGCTCTGATTGGTGATCAGGTTATCGCTTGAACCGGTTATTTGCTCAAAACCCGCCAAAGCGCTGATGTTATGCTTGCCAAAAGTTTGATTATAACTTAATACATAGTTGGCCAACAATTGATTGTACTCTATATAGTTTTTATAAAGACTATTGTTTCCGAGCGCTACAGCGCCGAAGTTGTATGAATCCTGGAAATAATCTCTAGTATAAGCGTTATAGGTATAACCAAATGTGCTGCGGAAATCAAGATGGAGTGGTAATTTGATATCTGCGTAGAAATTAGCCTGTACATTGTTGGTATAGTCCTGGGCATTAGCCGTGTTTACCGCTCCATAAGGGTTAGGCCCCTGGAATGATATACTGTACCCTTTAGGGTCGCTGCCATAAGAGCCATCGTGGTTATATATAGGGATAATAGGTTGAGTTCTGAATGGTGCGTTATGCAGATCGACCAATACCGGATCGGTTTTGCGTTGGGACAGGCCAATTTGCTCACCTATAGTAATAAATTTACTTAGTTTATAATCTGTATTAGCACGCAACCCTGTAATATTTGAATTGTTTTTGATAAAGGAACCGGTTTCATCATTATCATAAACCGAGAATAAGTAATTCACTGACGGTGATGCACCTACAACAGACAGATTATAGTTTTGCTCAATGGCATTGCGGTATATGGTATGCACCCAATCTACATCAGGCAAAGTATCCGTTTGTGTTTTACCACCAAAAAAAGATGGATTAACTAAGTCCTGTAACTTAACAAAATCATTCCTATCAAGCAGGTCCACTAATTTTGGCTTGGTTACACCATACCTGGCGCTAAAGTTTATCACAGGTGCGTCACCGATAGTCCCTTTTTTAGTGGTGATCAGCAAAACGCCGCCTGCAGCTGCCGATCCGTATATTGATGCAGCAGCAGCATCTTTTAAAACATCAATACTGGCTATATCCTGCACGTTGAGGTTGGTGATATCTGGTAACCTTACCCCATCAACAATATATAACGGCGCTGGTTGGCTCAGAGATTCCAAACCCCTTATCACAATGCTGGCAGTAGCTCCTGGCTGACCAGAGCTTTCAATTACATTTACACCTGCAATTCTTCCCTGTAATGCCGATATAGGGTCGCTTATAGGCTGATCCTTAAATGTATCGCCTTTTACCGTTGCTACGGAACCAGTCAAGTCTTTCCTTTTCTGGGTACCATAACCAATCACCACCACTTCATTCAATGCCTGCGATTCTTCGGTCAGGATGATATTGATCACATTCTGACCATTTATCCTGGCTTCTTGCTTTAAAAATCCCACCATTGAAAATACAAGCACATCATTGCTGCTCGCCGTAAGGACGTATTTCCCGTTGGCATCTGAATTTGCGCCCCTGGTGGTTCCCTTTATGGAGATACTTACTCCGGGAAGCGGTTGCCCTTTTTCGTCG